>JACQEQ010000351.1 GCA_016200445.1 Gammaproteobacteria bacterium
GGGCGCTACGTCAAACCGGGAGACAAAGTCACTTTGGTTTTGGGTGACAGCCAGATTACCGATATTGCCGTTGAATAATGTTGCGGGAGTAGAAATGAAAATTCGTGTAGTTCCTGCAGTTGTATGTGCTTCGTTGTTTAGCCTGCCGTTAATGACGGCCAGTCTGGCGTCCTATGCAGGCAGCGTTTCCGCCGACCTTGCGAAGGAGCTTGCTGGACACGCTCCATCCGATGAAGTTTCCGTGATCGTCGCTTTCTCCGGAAAGGTCGACACCCGCCAGTTTCGCGACACCGACCGCAAAGTGCGGCACGCGAAAATGGAACGGGCACATCGCGAAAAAGCTGATCGTGATCAAAAGCCCGTGCGCGATTTCGTTTCACGAACCGGCGGCAAGCGTGCCAAACAACTTTGGTTGAACAACGAATTCGCAATTACGGTGCATGTAAAAGATATTGAAGAACTGGCACGTCAGCCGGGCGTCTCCAGTGTTCGCCTTGATGCTGCGGTGCTTGCACAAACAACAGTGCCGACGAGCGGGTCACCGGTTGAGTGGAATTTGAACGCCTTGCATGTCCAGGACGTTTGGGCGTTAGGTTATTCCGGCAGCGGCGTGGTGGTCGCGAGCATGGATACCGGTGTCGACGTGCAGCATCCGGATTTATTGAATACATGGCGGGGTGGCACCAATAGTTGGTTCGATCCGCACAATGAGCACACGACGCCTTACGACGCGCTTGGACACGGCACGCAAGCGGCTGGAATCATTGTTGGCGGTAATCTCAACGGTGCAGCCATTGGCGTTGCACCGGGCGCGCGCTGGATCGCGACTAAACTTTACAACGACGCCGGACTGGCACTTTACAGCGACATACATCAGAGTTTTCAGTGGCTGTTGGATCCTGACGGAAATCCCGATACTGCCGACCAGCCCGACATCGTAAACGCCTCGTGGGGTCTGCTTGGAACGCAGGGTAAGTGCGTAACGGAATTCGCGAATGATATTCAGCTGCTAAAGACGGCCGGTATTGCCGTCGTGTTTGCGGGTGGCAACGATGGCCCCAATGCCTATACCAGCGAAAGTCCCGCAAACAATACCGGCAGTTTCTCGGTCGGCGCAGTCGATGACACGCTCACCGTTGCGAACTTCAGTAGTCGCGGTGCATCGGCCTGTGACGGCAGCATCTTCCCAAAAATGACCGCGCCCGGTGTCAACATCAATACGACCGATTTGTCGTTTGGCGGGCTGCCGTTGTATGTAACAGTTACCGGCACTTCGTTTGCGGCGCCACATATCAGCGGTGCGATGGCACTGTTACGTAGCGCGTTTCCGCAAGCCGATGTCGCAACGTTGGAAAATGCGCTGGCTCAATCCGCCGTGGATCTAGGCGCAGTGGGTGCCGACAATGACTACGGATATGGCTTCGTCGACGTACTTGCCGCATATAACCTGCTGGCGAATGGTCAGCCGCCGGTAAATCATGCGCCCGCCATTAGCTCGGCGCCGTTAACGGCGGCAACGGAAGGTTCGCCGTACGTTTATCAAGTGCTCGCAACGGATCAAGACGGGGATGGTTTGTCGTATGCGCTGGATAGTGCCCCGGCCGGAATGGCAATCGATGCGCTCTCTGGGCTCATCTCGTGGACGCCGAGCAGCGCGCAAGCGCGACTAACCTTCGCCGTGACCGTGCGTGTAACCGATACGGGTGGTCTGGCAGCTACCCAAAGCTTTTCAATCGCTGTCGCGGGGCTGAATCGTGCTCCGATAGCGGCCAACGACAGCTATAGCATTTTCGCCGGTGGCGTCCTCTCGATTGCCGCGCCGGGCGTACTCGTCAACGACACCGATCCTGACGGTGACGTGATTGTTGCGCGCTTAGCGAGCGCTCCAACGAGTGGCACGCTTGTATTCAATAGCAACGGGTCGTTTACCTACACGCCCAACCTGGGCTTTAGTGGAACCGATGTATTTTCGTACCGTGTGAACGACGGCACGCTAGACAGCAACCTCGCCACAGCGACTATCACAGTAGGTGCCAACAAGGCTCCGGTTGCGAAGGGTGACAACGGCACCAGCCGGCTTCGTAAACCCGTAACCGTCAATGTATTGGCCAATGATTTCGATTCCGATGGTTCACTCAATCCTGCAACGGTGATGATCGAGTCCGCACCCACTCGCGGATCTGTGCTTGTCAATGCGAATGGCAGTGTGACCTATACGCCGAAGACCGGCTTTGTCGGTACCGATAGCTTTAAATACTCCGTACGCGATAACTACGGTGCTAAATCAAACATCGCCAAGGTTGCGGTGGAGGTAAAGTAAGCATCGGCAACGGCGGTGTGTAAACGCAGCGCGCATAAACGTTGAGCGGGTGCCGGTAGAGTGCGGCGTTCCTATACAAGCTACTGGCGCTTACAGGTGAACTGGTAATGCCAAGAGTGTGTGTAATGAGTCATCGTGCGCCCCCTTATTTTGGGGCCGTCTACGTCACGGCTCTAATTATTTTGCCAACACTCTTTTTTGTTATTTCGACGGGACATGCGCAGGAAGGAATGGTGCACGAGCAACACGAGCACCATAGTGCCGTAAGCACTACGAAGGATTACCGGCGTTCCGAGGCGAGCTACGTTGTCCCAAGCGTGCGGATCGTGGATGAAAGCGGGCACGCTGTTGATTTGCCATCGGTGTTGGCGGGTGATGCTCCGGTATTTCTGAATTTCGTTTTTACCACGTGTACCGCCGTGTGCCCGATCGTGACCGCAACGTTCGCTCAGCTTCAAGAAGGTCTGGGGTCTGAGCGCGACAATGTGCGCATGATTTCCTTGTCCATCGATCCAGAGCAAGACACCCCAGAGGTTTTGCGGCGGTACGCGCAGAAACACCACGCCGGGCCGCGTTGGCATTTCTTCACCGGCACGCTTTCCGATATGATTTCGGTCGAAAAGTCTTTCGACATTTACCGCGGCAACAAGATGAACCATGAGCCGGTCACGTTCGTGCGCGTCGGAGCGGGTTCCAAATGGATGCGAATCGATGGATTTGCCAGTGCCGATGACTTGGTTCGTGAATACCGCCAGCTCCCGAAGCCGCAGTAGCGGCAGGCGCAACACCGGCCGCCGGGTCGCCGTTCGAGTTATTAAAAAACTCACCACCATACTATGGTTCGTTGTTATGTGCGTATTCGTCGCCGCGTCCAATGCGGTCACGGTAGCGGATGCCAATAACGAAGCCGGAAAACGCATTTTTCGCGAGGGCCGGTTAACGTCCGGCGGTGTACTGAGCGCGACAGGTCAAAGCGGCGTGAGCTTATCAGGCAAGCAAGCTGCCTGTGTGAATTGTCACCGCCGTAGCGGCTGGGGTGCATATGAGGGTAGCAGGCCGGTTCGACCGGTCACCGCGCCCGAGCTGTTCTCCGATCGCGAACTGGTGAATGTTGCCAATCTACAAACGCAAAACGAGCGCTCTGGCGTTCGCCCCGCTTACAACAATCAAACGTTGCTGAATGCATTGGTCGACGGGGTCGATAGTCGCGGCCGTACCCTAGATTCTTTGATGCCGCGTTATGATTTGAATGCGACCGACTTCGCCGCGCTTTATGCCTATCTGAAGACGTTGTCCGCCGCCCCGACGCCGGGAGTGTCGGCGTCCGAAATCCACTTTGCGACGCTTGTCGGCGCGGATGTGGACGCAAAAAAACGCACTGCAATGCTTGATGTACTCAACGGCTACTTTGCTGATAAAAACAGCGAGTCGCGCATGGATACGCGGCGTGCTCAACAGGCGCTGCATTCACGCGAACGAATGTACGAGCGCTACCGGAAATGGGTATTACATGTTTGGGAACTAAAAGGCGACGAAACTACTTGGCCAGCACAGCTTCAAGCCTTTTACCGGTCGCAAGCGGTGTTTGCGGTACTCGGCGGTATGGTGTCCGGTTCGTGGGCACCGATCCATGCGGTTTGTGAACAACTAGAAGTGCCGTGTGTTTTCCCAAACTCGGAGCTCCCGGTATTAAGCAATACCGATTTCTACACGCTCTATTTTTCGCAGGGGCGTGCGCTTGACGGCCGTGTCGTTGCGACGTGGTTGCGTGATGATCCGCCGGGGCTAGCCGCCGGGCCGGTCGTGCAGGTGTTTAGCAAACGCCCCGGTGGTGATATTGAGGCGAATTCGCTGCGGGCGGATCTCACCAATTTTGCACCGGTACATCTTGTCGACTACGCGGTTCCGAGCGAAACGGTGCTTACACCCAGTTTCTGGGAGACGCTGCTCAGCGAAAGCCGGCCTACGACGCTCATCCTTTGGTTAGGCGTCGATGAACTTCCAGATCTTGCATCGCTAAATCAGCTCGCGTCGCGCCCAATTCGGATCGTTCTTGCGGGCCGTCGTTTAGACCTTGAGCGTATTGGCAAGGTGCCGGATGGCGGCATTAATGTCTATTTAGCCTATCCCTACGAACTTCCATCAACGCGAAGCAAACAATCGCAACGTATGCGCTCGTGGATGCGCTTAAGAAAAATAGAAATGACGGATGACATTCTGCAACCAAACACATTTTTCGCGCTTGCGCTCGCCGGCGAAGTACTCAAGCACATGCCGCCGGATTTCTCGCGCGAGTACTTTATTGAGCGTATCGAGGACATGGCCGAGACGACACCGGTATTTTCGACGTACCACAACGTGAGTTTGGGGCCGAACCAGCGTTATGCATCCAAAGGCGCGTACATGGTAAGACTCACTCATGGCAACGGTGAGCAACAATTCACCGATGTGGCGTGGATCGTGCCATGAGAGTCACAGAACAGACCTGCTATTGCGCATATAACAGTACGCAGCAAATGTCGCCAAACATGATTTAGTCAAGTTTGAAAAGACATGTTTTAATTGTTAGCAATTGTGAATGAAAAGAAGGCGGCAAGGTGTAACGTCAAGAGTGAATTGACATACAGGTGATTGGGGGGAATTCTGAATGACACACATATACACGCAGTCTAATGAGGCCAAAACTCCATTAGTCCCTGCCAATCGAGAGGCTCAATCGCACGTTCACTTGTTCCGTGCCGACCAATTACTGACCGCTCCAAAAAATCCTGTGGTCGAGCGGCGAAAACGCTCGCACGTTGAGCAAGTCAAACAAGAGTGGGAAGTCACGGCAGATTCTCTACCGCAACTGGTGCTGTTGCTTGACGCTGCGGGGTGTGTCGTTCGTGCAAATTTTACGGTTGAGGAATGGAACTTGAGCTCGGTATCCAGTGTTCATGGCAAAACTATCCATGAGCTGCTGCACCCGGCATGTACTGACGCTGTGTGCGCATTGCGCGATAAGTGGGGAGAGGCATGGAATAGTGTTCGCGATGGTGTGGACTTTCGATACGAAATCGACGACAAAATCCTCGCACGCTTTGTTGAGATTCAAGTGCGGCCGATTATTGCCGAGCGGAAGAAATATCTACGTGCCGGGTCCAGTCATGCGGTCGCAATCGTGCACGACATCAGCGAACTTAAGCGCGCCGAGGAAGCCGCGCGTGAACTCAGCAATGAGCTAGATCTTCGCGTCAAAATGCGCACGCATGAATTACATGCTGTCAATCGACGCCTGGTTTGTGAGATTGAGCAACACCAGCGAACGGTGATTGCGTTGCTGGCGTCGAAGGCCGAGTCGCAACTGCTGTCTGCGCAGCTGCTGACCGCACAAGAAGTCGAACGTAAACGTATTGCGGCAGAGTTGCACGACGAGATCGGACAAGCATTGAGCGGAATTAAATTCAGCATCGAACGCGCGTTGCGAGAGATGTCAACCGCGACAAGTAGCGCAGTTGCAGTAGAGACGCTGAGTGCAGTGATCCCCATGGCGCAGAGTGCGATTGAGGACGTGCGTCGAATCGCGATGAACCTGCGTCCCGCGATGTTGGACGACTTAGGTATCCGCGCAACCCTGGCGTGGTTCTTTCGTCAATACACGTTGATTTATCCCGGATTCGAGATTCAAAAGGATATCAGCCTGTCCGAATCAATGGTGCCCAAAGCGTTAAAAACGGATATTTATCGACTTACCCAAGAGGCGATGAACAACGTGGCGAAACATGCCCGTGCAACCAAGGTGTTTTTTTCATTGTGTGAGCACGATGGGCTCATCGAAATCGTTATCAAAGACGACGGAATGGGATTTGATCCCGTGCTTGTACAAGCAAAGACAGATGCTGCCAACTGCATGGGATTGATGTGTATGAAAGAGCGTATCGAACTCAGTGGCGGAAAACTCAACATCCTGACGTTGAGCGGATCGGGCACGGAGATTCGTGCGACATGGCCTTGCGCGAAAGCTCAAAGCGGCCTGTCTAAAAAACGGTAAAGACGAATCTACGATTTAAGAATGGATTTCTGAAGAAGGCCGGGCTGACACGATCCCGCGTTCGATCGCATAGATAATCAACTCGGAAACGCTGTGAACATCCAGCTTTTTCATGAGGCTCGCGCGATGTTTTTCGACGGTTTTCGCACTTA
>JACQEQ010000352.1 GCA_016200445.1 Gammaproteobacteria bacterium
GCTACGCAGCGCGCTACCCAGGCATAACGCGCCCAAGCTCAGGATGCCGCCGCACCAAATCCAACCCCACCACTTCATGGTGGTGTTGGCACGTTCGTATTTGCCTTCGGTTGGGTCGTCGACATAAACCATTTCAGACAGCAGCAGCAACATACCAAACGTAACCGCCATCGCGACGCTGAATTTACGTGTGCGGGGCTCGAACAACCCGAGCGCAATGAGGATGAGCAGCGGCCAATGCTGACCAATGAAGTGGGGCAGCGGCGTGTGGTCGTTGGCAGCGGTCAGCCGGATCGGAGCGCCGGGCGCATTCACCGCGAAGCCGCTGAGAAACGGATAGAGCAAGGCCAGCGCCAGCAGCCCTCCACCTAGCAGCCACGCCCAGTCGGGCGGATTTTTCAGCCAATAGCGATAAACGATCCAACCCAGGAGCAAACAGCCTTGCAGCGGAAACACCCAGGCATTGGTCACCAGCACCACCGGCACCGTGGCCGCCAATAACGCCTGGCCGAGCCGGCCCACGGTTTGCATTGCGATGGCGGCGATCAGGGCCAGCGCAAGCACTAATAAAAAGTAGCTGCCCAACGGCGGATGGTAGTCGCCGAGAAAAATTTGGTAGCCGTAACTTTCCATCTGGAGTTCGCGCGGTTCGAACTCCGGCGCCGGTTTTTGTTCCGGCGCTAACGGCGGAAACAAGGCATGACCAAGCCGGGTGTTGATATTTTTATCCAGCACGCCGATGAACCGCTGGCTCATCACCATCATGTTGCGTGCGTCGGCATCCAGCGCCTCGGCGGTGGACGGGTCGCTGCTCCCCTGCACGAGCAAATGCGCCAACGGCGAAATTCCAGTACCGCCGCTGACTAGCGCAACCAGCAACACGATTTTTGCGGCCGTATTTTTCACAAAGTAGCTTGTAAACTCCCAGGCCAACGTCACCGGCAGGGCCATCAATAATGTAAAGCCGAGGTTATACGTCGTACCGGGATCGTAGCCGAAAATCCGGCCCATCAAGGCCGCCGCGTAATGCTGGAATGCGTAATAAATATTAAACACATGCGGCGGATACCAGTGATCCAACGGCGGCAGCGTGCTGCCGTCGAGATAGTTGGCGATAAAGTAAAGATCGGTCACCATCTCGGAAGATGGATAAATAGTCGGGAATGCAAAGCGCCACGCGAACACATAGAAAAACGCCGCATAAAACACGCCTTCCGCCCGCCAAAAGCCCGAGGTAACGAGCGTGGCAGCTTGCCGGTACAGTAGCAGGGTGGACACAACACTAGTGATGGGCCACACCCAGGTGAGTTGACCCAGCCCGATAAAATGTTCGAGAAAAAACGTGCTCAAGCACAGCGCAAAAATTCCAACCGAACGCGCCAATGCAAAGGGCGCCACCCAACGCTGGATAATTAATGTCAAGCCCGCCAGATTTAATAGCAGCAACGCCAGAGAAAACGCTGTGTAGATGTAATTCATCGTAGAGATTTCCTGATCTTGCTACTGTCTTACGTCGCAGGTGATGGCGTTGTTAGCGAAAAAGTTTTTATGTCCAACCCGATCGCCTCACTCTTTACGCACCCAGATGCCCAACTCATCTGCGCCATTCACCCAGAACGCTTTCCAGCGATAACCTCCGCCGATCTGTTCTTGAATACGCTGGCGCGCCGCCGGGTCGCGCGTCTCGTCGCTGCGCGCCCACACGATATAGCGCACATGGCTCATCGACAGCCATGCCGGGGCGTCCGTTAAATTGCCATGGTAGAAGGCGCGTGCTTGATCCGCGAAACTGGCGATAAAACCCGGGCCGCCGCGCCATTGCGCTTCGTGCGTTGGCCAACCGATGGCCACCGGCTTGCCGGCGAACAAGCTCAGAGCCGACGTTGACATATACGCCCCGCCGTCCGCCAAGCCTTCCAGCACCACGCCGCCGGGCGCGACCTTCAGCCAATCAAGCATCTGTTTGTCGACTTGATCTTTGCTCAGCCAGTGATGTCCGGAAAATTTCCCCAGCGCGCTTTTGCCGCTGAAATACCAATACGCCGCCACGTCGATGCTCAACGTGGAAACCAGCACTAATACGGTGACGGTTATCCCACGCTGCCAACGCCCGGCACTCAGCAGGATCGAACCCACGCCAAGCAAGATGCCGGGATAAATCCACGACCACCACTTTAAGGTCGAGTTGAAGCGGTTGAATTTATCCGCCATGTTGTCGTCGGCATAGAACACTTCGCTGGCCAACAACAGGCCGGCAAATACAGTAATCAACAATGCGCTCAGCGGCTGACGCCGGATCGAAAAAATAGCCAACACCAACAACACCAAAACCGGCCAGTGGATGGCGATAAAATGAATCGGCGGCGTGTGATCGAGCGGTAGCACCCACGTGATTGGTGTTGACAAAGCATGCGGTGCAAACTGACTCAGAAACGGATAACTCAGTGCTAGCGTAGCGCCGCCGCCGAGCAAAATTGCTGGCCATGACGGCGGTGCGCTACGCGCATAACGATAAATAACCCAAGCCGCGAACAACGCAAACTGCAGCGGGAACACCCACGCGTTGGTGATGATGGTCAACGGCACCGTGGCGGCGAACAACGCCTGCAGCACAGACGGAGGAACCTGCGCGTCCGTGGATATATCTAGCTTCGGCGCTTCTAGCAGGGCCAGACAAACCAGCGCGAGAAATAGCAACAACAACCCGCCTTGCGGCGCGTGGTACTCCCCCTGAACCATCAGATAGCTGAGCGTTTCCAACGGTAGATCGCGCGCCTCGCTTGCCGGGCTTGATTCACTGCCTATCGCCTGTTTCGGAAACAAGTCTTGACTAATAAAGCTGTTATTCAGGTCTTGGTCGTAAGTTCCGGCGAAACGCACATTGGCCCAAATATTCGTAATCGCGGTAAATGCGCTATCCGAGCCGGGCTTATCCTGATCGATAATAAAATGTGTGAACGGCGCGATTCCCGTACCACCCAGCATGATGGCGTAAACCAATACCACGCGTGGCCAGCGCGGCTTACAATAATTACTGGCCACACTCCACGCCATGCTTGCGATTAACGCCAGCAGCACCACGCTCGCCAGGTTCATCGCATAACCGGATGCCAAACCCAGAATGCGCCCGAGCAAGGCAGCGCCGTAGTGTTGGAAAGAATAATAAAAGTCGAGACGCTGCTCCGGCAGCCAGTAATCCGGCGGCGGAAGTGTAACGCCGGATAGATAGCTGGTAATGAAGGCCAGATCCGTTAACTGTTCGGAGTGTCCGTCGATATCGGGAAAGGAATACTTCCAAAACATCGCAACGCCAAACAGCACGATAAACACCAGCTCCTGCTGCCATATCCCGGCACGGAACTCATCCCGCCAACGATAAAGCATCGCCAGCGACAGCGCCGTGCAGAGCGGCCACAGCCAGATGAGGCGACCCAAGCCAACGAAGTGTTCGATAAAAAATAGCAGTAAACAAAAAATGACAACTCCCGCTGCTTTGGCGAGCGCGTAATGCGGGATCCACGGCCGCAATAACAGCGCCAGGCCCGCTAGATTCACCAGCAACAGCACCGCCGTGAAACACAAAAAAATTAGGCTCATCGTTTGGCTTTGAGTAAGTCATAGAAACAAACACGATCAGACAACGGCGCCGCTGATCGCACAAGTGCGGATTGTAGCGTTACAAAAGAAATGCGAGTGCCAACGCGCTAACAAATGTTGCTGCGCTACCGGCACGGTTGGCAAGCACGCCTTAAGCTGCGTGTGATGGGAAATTACTGGTGTGTCAGTTTGAACTGAGCTACCAGACTGGCTAATTCGTGCGCCGTGTGCGTGAGATTACCCGCCGTTTTTTCCACGGCGAGAATGTTGTCCGTGTTTTGTGCGGTGAGCTGCGAAATCATTTCCATGTTCTTCGCGGTCTCGTCGGTGGCACCGGTTTGTTCGCGCGTGGCATTGGCGATCTGATGGGCGAGCTCGGTGACGCGCAGCGCCGACTCCACGATGCGCCGCAGCGACTGGCTGACGGTATCGGTGGCGCGCGCGCCTTCATTAACTTCCGCTTTGACCCGTTCCATGGTTTGCACGACATCGGTGGCTTTCTGTTTAACGGCGCCGATCATGTTGGCGATGTCGGCGGTGCTCGTTGAGGTACGTTGCGCAAGCACCCGGACCTCATCTGCCACCACAGCGAAGCCACGGCCTTGTTCGCCGGCGCGCGCAGCTTCGATTGCGGCATTCAATGCCAGCAAATTGGTTTGGTCTGCGATGCTCTTGATCACCTGGGTCACTTCAGTGATTTTTTGGATCGCTGCGCCCAATTCGCCAATTGCAGCTCCGGAAGATTCGACCGTTTCCATAATGCGCTGCGTAGCCGCAACGCTGCGTTCCATATTCTGATCATTTTCTTGCACAATACCCTGCGTCTGGGTCGATGCCTCCCGCACGCCTTCCGCTCCACGCGAGATCTGCGTCACCGCGACGCTCATTTGTTCCATTGCTGCACTCACCGCCATGACACGTTCACTTTGGGACGTGGCGCGTTGCGTCACCTGCCCCGTCGAGCACGACAGATCGTCGCCCAAGCTGGCAACGTTATCCGAGGCCTTTTGCACGCTGCTAATGATTCTGCCCAGACTCGCGTTCATCTCGCTCAACGCGGCCATGAGATCGGCGGTTTCGTCACTACCACGTACCTCGATACGGCTGGTCAGGTCACCCGCCGCGATGCGTTTCGCAACCCGGACCGCGAAATTGAGCGGATAGACGATGCTGCGCGTAATAGCCAGCGCGATGAGCACACCTAAAGCGATCGCCAGGATACCGATGGTGACCATGACCGATGCTGCGGTTTTATAGGCTTGTGCGGCTTCGTCCGCAGTCACTTTGGCTTCGGCATCCAGACGTTTGAGCAACTCTTCGAGCTGCTCGATCAGCTTA
>JACQEQ010000016.1 GCA_016200445.1 Gammaproteobacteria bacterium
CTGACGGTCTGCAAACGTTACTGGGCGAAGGCGGAGCGATGCTCTCGGGGGGCGAAGGGCAGCGCTTGCGTTTGGCACGCGCACTAGCACGCCGCGAGGTACGCCTGGCGATTTTGGACGAACCGTTTCGCGGCCTGGACCGCGAGCACCGCCGCACGTTACTTGCGGCGGTGCGTGAGCACTGGCGCGCGCAGACCTTGCTGTGCGCGACGCATGATGTCGCGGAAACCCAAAATTTCGCGCGCGTTTTGGTGATCGAGCACGGCAGGATTATCGAGGACGGCGCACCGCAAATTTTATACGCACGCGCAGACTCGCGTTATCGCGCGTTGCTCGAAGCCGATGACCAGGTGCGGCAACGCACCTGGCAGGATGCCGTGTGGCGGCGGCTCAGTTTGGTCGACGGCCAATTGCAGACCGAACGTTATCATGCGAAACGAAAAGTGGTGGGACTCAAGTGAGCGGAGAAGTGTCAAGCTTGTCTCCCGAAATTGTCTGGCCGCAGGCGGCTATGCACGACGCGCTGGCGGCGCTGGCACGCGCCTGCGGGCTCAATCCTACGGCAGTAGTCAGACACACAAGTGCAGACATCGGCTTATTGGCTGCCGCCATGGGTGTGGAAGCCGAGCCCATCGAAGCAGGCTATGGTGAAATTGAAACGCTGCCTGGACGGAATGCTGGCGACTCTGCCCCCGCAGCGCTATGCGCATGTCCGGCGTGCACTGCTGCGTGCTCATCTCGCCGGTACTTCCATCCCGGTGGGGTGGTTGTTGCGTACTGCGCCGTCGGAAAATTTTTTCTCGCAACTTTGTTGCGCCGGGCTGTGTCGCCGGGCGGTGTGGTTAGTGCTTGCCCATGCGCTGGCATACGGATTCTGGATTGTTGCATGGTGGCTGATCGGCGCCGCTGCGCTCGAGGGCCGCTACGATGCGGGCGGGTGGCTGGCGTGGGTGTTGCTGCTGGTCAGTCTAGTCGGATTGCAGACGCTCAGCGGAAGGTGGCAGACCCAATTTCTCACTGGCGCCGCCGCTTTACTTAAACGCCGCTTGCTGCATGGCGCACTGCGCCTCGATCAAGACCAAGCGCGGCGCGAAGGTGCCGGTCAATTGCTGGGCCGGGTGCTGGAAGCGGAGGCCATCGAAAGTCTGGCGCTCAATGGCGGCATGTCCGCCGCGCTCGCGTTGATTGAAATTGCGGTGAGTCTTGTCTTGTTAACCTATGGCGCGGGGGGCGGATTGCATGCCGTGTTGCTGCTGCTCTGGCTGAGCCTGGCCGCTGTGCTCACTTGGCGCTATGTGTGGCAGCGGCGCGTGTGGACGCGCTCACGCTTGGACCTCACGCATCATCTGACCGAACAGATGCTGGGTCATCGCACGCGCTTGGTACAACAGCCGGTGGCGCAGTGGCACGACGGCGAAGACGCCGCGCTTTCGCACTATGCAGTTGCGTCCAAAAATATGGATCGTTGGGCGATCACACTCACCACCCTCGTGCCGCGCGGTTGGCTGATCGTCAGCTTGATTGCGTTAGCCCCGGCACTGTTCGCGGGTGCTTCGACCCAGGCTCTGTCCATTGGCGTCGGAGCTTGTCTTTTAGCCTATGCCGCGTTACAGAAAAGCACGCGCGGGTTGATGCAACTCGCCGCCGCCGTGATTGCCTGGGACCAGGCCGCACCGGTATTTCGCGCCGGTACCAAAAAGTCACGACCAGCACTTAAAGCCCCTGCAGCGGCGCGTGGCGGCACAGTTTTCAGCGCGCAAGATGTGGTGTTTCGCTACCGCAGCCAAGGCGAGGCCATTTTGCGCGGCATCGATCTACAGGTGCAGCACGGCGAGCGAATCCTGCTCGAAGGCGCTTCCGGCGGCGGCAAGTCAACATTGGCCAATATCATCACCGGGCTGCGCCGGCCGGAATCCGGCCTGCTGCTGCTCAATGGCCTGGACCACCAAACGCTTGGCGACACCTGGCGCCAGCATGCGGTGAATGTACCGCAATTTCACGAGAATCACGTGTTAAGCGAGAGTCTTGCCTTCAACCTGCTGCTGGGCCGCGACTGGCCGCCTTCGCCTGCGGATCTCGAAGAGGCCGAAGCGCTGTGCCGCACGTTGGGCTTAGGCGAACTGCTCGAACGTATGCCGAACGGTTTATGGCAGATGATCGGCGAAAACGGCTGGCGGCTTTCGCACGGGGAACGCAGCCGCGTCTATCTTGCGCGCGCGCTGTTACAACCTGCCTCGCTTATGGTGTTCGATGAAAGCTTCGCCGCGCTCGACCCCGAAAACCTGGCGCGTGCCATCGACTGTGTGATAGAGCGTGCGCCGAGTTTGATTGTTATCGCCCATCCGTAGTGCTGGATTGCTGAATAAACGCTACCCCGCGCCCAACAGCAGCTGCTGTGCGCGGGGTAAACGCCACAACGTTGTTACTACGTTGCAAAGCGGCCAAATTTGCCGGTATTAATCCACCCTAATGGTACGTCGCTTGGCCTTTTCGACCTTGGGCAGAGTCAATTTCAACACGCCGTCCTTGAATTCTGTCTTGGCTTTGTCTGCGTTGACACTGCCTGGCAGCATGAGTGTGCGTGCGAATATGCCGCCGGAAATTTCGCTGCGGTAGTAATTGCCTTTTTCTTCCTTGTTTTCTTGTCGCGTGCTGCCCTTGATAGTCAGTGCATCCTCGGTCACTGTAATTTCCAGGTCTTTCTTGTCTACACCTGGTATTTCTGCGCGTATTTCAATCTC
>JACQEQ010000017.1 GCA_016200445.1 Gammaproteobacteria bacterium
CCCTGAAGACCGAATAAAAAGCCGGAGAATGAGTTGTGACGAAGGCCTGTATCTCCGATGAACCATCTACAAACTCTTGGGCAAGTTCAAAGCATCGTCGCAATTCAAGGTTGTTCTCAGGTTCTTCATAGCCCCATACCGTTACTGTCTTCGGGCGACCACGTGCGGAGAGATGGTTTGCTTGTTCAGCGAGCCACCTCAACACAATTGGGATATGTCGTACCTTGATTCCATCGCCACGCTGATCAAGAGAAAACGACTTTTCGCCAGAGACCGATGTAAATTCAAGCTGAGCAAACAGATCGCGCAGATTACTGGGGAGTTGAATTGTTGTTTCCAGATTCAACCGTTGTTGGATTTCAACAAGTATTTGTTTGGTATTCTTATTGATAGTAGCAGTGAACGAACTGGACGCGTTCGGACTTGCTCTTCGACCGAGGTCTCCAACATGTCGTGCAGTTTTGACATTAGAACTTGGAAGTAATCCCTGCCTTTTATTGCTGGCACATAGTCAAATCGCATGGCCTTTAAGTAGGCAGCAATTTTTGATTTTGGACTTACCTCCGTACCATCTTTGTGTTTGAAGGAATCATGGTGAAGTCCATCGCGCCGCCACGTCTTAATCCATACCGCCGGACCACGATTTGCAAATGATGGTGGGGGAGTGATCTCTATAGTAATAGTAATTTCTTTAGCCTTACTCGAACGTTTTGGTGCGAAACAACAGTAATCCCGGTTCCAATCCAGTTTGTACCCGTCACGTTTGTCATGATTGAAAAATAGATCCAAGGCTCGCAGGATGTTGGACTTCCCTTCGTCGTTTTGTCCTACGAAGATGTTAAGGTCGAGGACCGTCTCATTGAGGGAGACGATAGAGCGGAAATTTCGTATCGAAAGCGCGGTGATGCTCATGTCATGGTCTCGTGATATGCGGCAGGAACAGCTGCAGGCGTGCCGTCTCGACCAATCCGCCGAACCCCGCAAATGTTTTCATTTTTAAGTTGTGAAAAGCCTAGCACACGGATCAGCACTGCGTGGTAAGCCGCGGCGTCGGACCAGATTCACGCTCCTTCGCCACCCATCGCCGGTCCGGTCAGGATCGGATGCAGGGCGAGGTTGATGTAGTAGTTGGTCCGGCCGACTTTGCGTTTCTCCACGAAGCCGCCTGCGCTCAGGGCATCAAGATATTTAGTAGCGGTCAGGCGCGAGACCTTCAGGTCGCGTTCGATAAATTCGATTTTTGTGTAGGGATGGGTGAACAGGTTGTTGATCAAGTCCTGGCTGTAGAATTTGTAGCCGGAGCGGATGCGGTGCTTGTAGTCCATGAGCGCTGTCTTGATGGCAATGATGGTGGTGATGGTTTCACCGGCGGTTTGTTCCACCGCATTTAAAATGTAGAGTACCCATTCTTCCCATAAGTCATGCTCGCGCACCTGTTGTAGCAGCCGGTAATAGTCCGCCTTGGTGCGCACGATGTGGCGGCTGAGGTAGAGCACGGGGATGTCGAGCAATCCCTGCTTCACTAGGTACAGCACGTTGATGATGCGCCCGGTGCGGCCGTTGCCGTCGTAGAAGGGATGGATGCTTTCGAATTGGTGGTGGATCAGCGCCATCTTGATCAGCGGGTCAGTATCGAAGGCGGCGTCATCGTTGATGAAACGCTCCAGGTCGCGCATCAGTGTAATGACAACCTCAGGCTCTTGCGGCGGCGTGTACACCGTGCGCCCCGCGCCGTCCTTGAGAGCCGTCCCGGGCAGCTTGCGCAGACCAGCGCTGTTGCGTTCCAGCTCGGCTTGAATTTCCAGAATATGGTTAACGGTAAGCAAGCCATTCTTCCGCACGAGATCAAAACCAATTCGCAATGCCTGCCGATAGCGCAGGACTTCTTTGGTGGCCGGGTTAGTGGCTTCCGGGAACAGGTCGTCCTTAAACAACTCATCGTGGGTCGTCACGATATTCTCGATGGCTGAACTGTCTTTTGCTTCTTGCATGCCCAAGGCGTTGATGAGGATGCCTGGATTTGGAATGGAAGCCGCAACACCTTTGAGCTCCGCCAGTTTGCGACTGGCCGAAGCGACCTTTTTGAGAATGCTCGGGATCTCAAAGCGCTGGGGCGACAGGTTGTTGAGAGGAGGAATCATTGTCATGGGCGCGTATTCTTACACAGAACATGTATAGAAAAGCAGGGTTTTCTATACACGTTTCTCCGACGTGTATAGCGTTTGCTACACGCATTCAGGCATGACGTAGCCGCGAGACTATCCAGCACTCGCTTTTTCTATGATGGTGAGGATGGGTTTCGCAACGTAGAGCTGGCCCCATTTCCTCCCGGTGATTTCCTTGAGCAAGCCCGCGTTTATCAGGGTCGCCATCACTTGGCGCGCCGTTGGGTTGGAAACGCCGAGAATCTTTTGTGCCCCGGCGGCGGAGATGTAGGGATTGGCAAACAACGCATCGAGCAGCACGAGGGCATTTGATTTTCCGGCCAGTCGATGGCGCCAGGTCTCGCGCAATTGCATCAGGCGCGCCGCGCGGGTGAGTGCGTCGTTCGCGGTTTCCGCGACGCCGGTCAGAAAGAAGCGTAACCACGCAGGTGAGATCGGGATATTGATCGCGGGCGTGCAGCGATAGCTCCCAACGCCCGAGCACTTCGTTCATTTGTTTGACGGGCGGTGGTACATAGGTGGCTGTGACCGGTGTACTCCCGGCAGGCCCGATCCAGTTCTGCGAACGGCGGAATTCGCCCGGCGTCGCGCTATTGCCGCGCACACCTTTCATGAGCTTGCCGTGCAGTTCGCGCACGAGCCGCAGCGAGAGCGGTAGCTTTGCTAAACGCTTGATGCCGTATTCAAGTGCGGCGACGTAGTTGCGCACCTCATGCACGTCGGCCGCATCGCCGTGTGGAATATCGGACTGCACTTCGTCCAGCAGGATGTCGGACAGCGATGCGCGCGTGCCTTCGATGCGCGACGACAACACCGCTTCGCGGCGCACATAAGGCGCGATGAGCAAATGCGGATTCGGCAAAAAACGGCCCAGGCCCGCAAGCTCGCTCACCGCAGCATCCGCGCGCGAAAGCAGGAGCACCAGATCAGATTCGTATTTAATACCGGGCGGCGGTACGGGAACAAACGCGTGGTAGCCCTCCGCCGTACGTACGACAGTGCCAGCTTCCGGGCAGGTGAAGTTTTTCGGTTCCATGCACGCCAACCCCGCTTTCCAAGAATTTTTAAAGGCTCTGTTCGCTTTTAAAAATTGTAGCAGAATTCTTTAAAAGGATGCGCGGCTGGGAAACCGCTCAATTTTCGCATGTTTCAACCCGAATGCCGGGAATCATGGACCGCACTCTTTCTCCCGGCGCCAAATCAGCACGCCGTCTTCGTATACCCGCCGCGCGCGATGAAGCGGCGCACAACGGGAAGGGGAGAAACAATTCGACCGCCGATACGCGCAGTATTCGGTCAATTTAAGTTCGACGCCCACGCGTCGCTACTTATCTTCGGAGACATCCGCAGACGAGACCGCCATGCCCGCAAGTGAAAGCAAAGCTGCGCCATCCACGGCGTATAACCCCGACCTCGATTGGAGTCAGGTGCGCGAAACCTTGCGTATGCTGAGTCTGGCGGTCGCGCAGATCACCAATGCCATGACCGATGGCGATGAGTCGGTTGCAACATTGGGTAATTCATTTACCACGATGGCGAATAATGCGGAGACGATTTCCGTGGCCGCAACGCAGTTGCCGCCGTCCGATTCTAAAACGGTGATCGTCGAAAAATGCGACGCGATTTCCGCGCAGATGCGGCAGAGCATTGTTGCTTTCCAGTTTTACGACAAGTTGACGCAGCGTCTGGCGCACGTCTCCGGCAGTCTCACGGCCTTGGGCGATCTCGTGGCCGATAAAGAGCAATTGTATAATCCTGGCGCCTGGCGCGGCATGCAGGAAAAAATCAAATCGAAATACACCATCGAATCCGAACGTTTGATGTTCGAAGCGCTGATCAAAGGCGCAAGCGTTGAGGAAGCACTGGCAATCTGCAAGGCGGCACAGGCAAAACTCGCGCAAGACAAAATCGAGTTGTTCTAGCGGTCATCTCTTCGTAGTCGACAAATTAATTTACGCGGTGCTCGGCATTATGTTCCTCCGCTCGGCGCGAGCATGTTCATGATGAGGTGAATCAACACGTCTTTATTTTTGGGATCTGATTCGGCGACCAGCAAGGCGAGGGCAGCGAGGCCGACGTCGTTGATCACAGGTTCGTTGTTGCGGAATAGGCGGCCGTTGCGGTTCAGGAAGTCAACGAACATCAGCGACGCGATGCGCTTGTTGCCGTCGGAGAACGGGTGGTTTTTGATGATGAAATAAAGCAGGTGCGCGGCAATGCCAGTAAGTTAAGGGATTTGTAGGGACGCACCCGTGTGTGCGCCTTGGTCGACGTGCCGACCCCAAGCAGAGCCTTGAGGTGCGCGGCTTTGGATTCAATGCTTGGATACGCCGGTTGGCCGAATGCGGTTTGGTCGAGGTTGCCGAGGATGGCGGCGAGCCCGGTGTCGCGCTCCATGCCGAAGAGTGCGCTGGCTTCGCGGCGGGCGATGAGGTCTTTCTTTAACGTGGCGACGGCGCTGCACGCGTCGGTGTGTGTCGGCAATACGCCACCGGGGACACCGTGCGGTTCGGTGAGCAGGCCTTCGTCGTAATGTTGCAACAACAAAAAAGTGTTGGTGTAGCGCGCGATGACTTCGACCAATCCGCGCCCGGATTCGGCGGAGAGTTCGCCGCTCGCGGCGGCTTTGCGCACGAGCGTTAACGCGGCTTCGAGTTCGCGGGCGTTGTGTTCGAAGCGCTGGCGGTTAAGAGTGTAGCCGCGCGTGAGGTGGTCTTTGAGGGTTTGAGTGGCCCAGATACGGAAGCGAGTGGCACGGGCCGAGTTCACGCCGTATCCCACCGAGATCACGAGGTCGAGGTTATACAGCTCCACTCTGCGAGTGACCTGTCGTTTGCCTTCGGTTCGAACAGTTTCCATTTTGGAAATAGTTGCCTTTCGCTTGAGCTCTTTGCTGTCGTAAATGTTGTTGATGTGTTTTGAAATGGCCGGAACATTCACTGCAAACAGCTTGGCAATCTGTGCTTGTGATAACCACACCGTTTCGTCGACGAGCTGCACATCCAGCGCCGTCTGCCCATCTTCCGTTTGGTAAAGGACGACTTCGCCGTGGCGCGTCCCGATTTGTTTTTCTATTGGTTTCATTTGGTCTTCCCAAGATGTCGGTGCGTCTGCTTTGTTATTTATTTTTCATGCTCACCGGTCGCCGATTTTGCCTTCCTTCCCGGCCAGCAAGTTTTGCAAATTGCTGCGATGGCGCCAGAGCAGCACCAGGGAGGTGAGGGTGGTGAGCCAGAAGAATTCGATGTGCGGGCTGAACCACAACATCGCGACCGGCGCGGCCAGCGCCGCGACCAGCGCCGACAGTGACGAGATACGAAACACGGCCGCCATCGTAAGCCATACGGCCAGCACCGTCAGCGCGGCGGGCCAGGAAAGTCCTAACAGCACGCCGAAGCTGGTGGCGACGCCTTTGCCGCCCTGAAATTTAAAAAACACCGGCAACAAATGTCCGAGAAATGCGGCGAACGCGACGCCAGCGAGCGCCCACGGTTCGGTGATGAAAAGTTTGGCGAGCGCAACCGGAATCAACCCCTTAAGCAGGTCGCCGAGCAAGGTAATCGCCGCCGCTTTTTTGCCGCCGATGCGCAGTACGTTGGTGGCGCCGGGATTGCCGGAGCCTTGCGAACGCGGATCGGGCAGACCCATCAGCTTGCACACGATAATCGCCGCCGATAGCGAGCCCAGCAGATAAGAAAGTAAAATGAACAATCCGGAAACAATCATGTGCGGTCGAGGTCCGTGACGTGAAGGCGTGGCATTATAGGCGCGCACCTTGGGGTTGGAGAACAGTATGGACATCATTTTCATCAACGAACTGCGCGTGGAAACAGTAATCGGCATTTACGATTGGGAGCGGCGCATCACCCAAACCATCAGTTTCGATCTGGAGCTGGCGGCGGATATCCGCCGCGCCCGCGACGTCGGTGTATTAATAGAGCGTGGCGTGCGTCCGAGCTGATGGCGCGCATATACATCAGCATCGGCAGCAACATCGAGCGCGAACCGCATATTCGCGCCGCGCTCGCCGAATTGCGCGCACAATTTACCAACCTGCGCTGTTCGTCGGTGTACGAAAGCGAGCCGGTGGGTTTTCAGGGCGACAATTTTTTTAACGCAGTGGTCGCGTGCGACACGGATAAATCCGTGCACGATGTGGCGCGCTGCTTGTCACAGATCGAAGCGCAACACGGCCGCGTGCGGCTGAGCACACGCTTCGCAGCGCGCACGCTCGATCTGGACTTGTTGCTGTACGACGCGCTGGTGGTGCAGGAGCGCGACATTAAACTGCCGCGTGCGGAAATTCTGGTGAATGCGTTTGTGCTGTGTCCACTGGCCGAAATCGCACCGGACGAGCGGCACCCGGTGGCGGGGAAAACCTATACCGAACTGTGGCGCGACTTTCCGCGCAGCGAACAACGTTTGTGGACGGTGGAATTCAAGCAGTGACTTCGGTTGCCGCAGCGCGCTGCTTCTGTTGCAACGCCCACATGTGGGCGTAGCGGCCTTGCAGGCGCAACAGCTCGTCGTGCGGTCCGCGTTCGATGATGCGTCCGTTTTCAAACACCAGAATTTCGTCGGCGTCGACGACGGTCGACAGCCGGTGCGCAATGACCAGCGTGGTGTGGTGGGTCGCGACATTTTGCAGTGCCGCGAGGATGGCGCGCTCGGATTGGGTGTCGAGCGCCGAGGTCGCCTCGTCGAACACCAGAATTTTCGGATTTTTCAGCACCACGCGTGCAATCGCGACGCGTTGTTTTTCGCCGCCGGATAATTTCAAACCGCGCTCGCCGACTACGGTGTCGTAGCCGCCGGGCAGCGCGGCGATAAAGTCATGAATGTGCGCCATGCGCGCGGCGTGTTCGACTTGCTCGCGCGTCGCGCCCGGTTTGGCGTAGGCGATGTTGAAATAAATGCTGTTGTTAAACAGGACTGTGTCTTGCGGAACGATGCCGATGGCGGCGCGCACCGACTCCTGCGTGACGCCGCGCGTGTCTTGCCCGTCGATCAGAATCTGCCCGGCATTGGGTTCGTAAAAACGAAACAGCAACCGCACTAACGTGGATTTTCCGGCGCCGGACGGTCCGACCACCGCGACTTTTTTGCCGGGCGCGATGCTGAAGCTGACGTTGTGCAAAATCGGGCGTTCATCATGGTAGCGGAACTCGACATTACGGAATTCAACCTGGCCCGCGCGCACCGCGAGCGGCGGCGCAGCGGGAGCATCCTGGATATCGCTGTCGCGTTCCAGCAGGCGGAACATCATGTCCATGTCGGCGAGCGCGTGCACGGTTTGGCGAAACACCACGCCTAGAAATCCCAGCGGCAGGAACAGTTGCAGCATCAGCGCGTTGACCAGCACCAGATCGCCGAGAGTCATGCTGCCGCCGGCGACGCCGCCTGCCGCAGAAAACATCACGGCGGTGACGCCGGCGGCAATGATCGCGCCCTGGCCGAAATTCAACGCCGACATCGACGTCTGGCTTTTCACCGCCATGTCTTCCCACTGGCTGAGCGTGCCGTCGTAACGTTCCACTTCGTAGCGCGCGTTGCCGAAATATTTCACGGTTTCGTAATTGATCAGGCCGTCGACGGCTTGATTGTTCGCTTCCGAGTCGAGCGCATTCATGCTGTGGCGATAGTGCAGGCGCCACTGCGCCATCCAGATGGTGAAGGTGATGTACACCACCACGGTGCCAAAGGTTATCAAGGCGAACTTGGCGTGGTAGCCGCCGAACAAAATCGCCGCGACCAGTGCGAATTCCACCAATGTCGGGGCGATGCTGAAGGTCAGATAATTCAGCAGTGCGCTGACGCTTTGCGTGCCGCGTTCCAGATCGCGCGAGATCGCGCCGGTGCGGCGCTCGAGATGAAAGCGCAACGAAAGCGCATACAGGTGGTCCAACAAACGCGTGGCCAGCCGACGCATCGCGCGGTAGCGCACGCGCGCGAACAGGGCGTCGCGCAGTTCGTTGAACAAGCCGCTGGACAGGCGCAGCGCGCCGTAGGCGAGCAGCAACACCACCGGCAACGCGATGGTGGCGTGTTTACTGGCGTCGAGCTGATCGACGATGCCTTTTAAAACCACCGGCACGCCGACGTTGCCGA
>JACQEQ010000375.1 GCA_016200445.1 Gammaproteobacteria bacterium
GATTCAAAGTACATCGCGAGTACTACATCAACGACGCTGGGCGGCAGATGGACATTCTGTGCGCCAGCGTGTGGCTGCGTTATCTGGAGCTGGGCGGCGAGACGTTTACGTTTCCGCGCAACGGTTACAAAGGCGATTACGTGTACGACATTGCCGCGAATCTGCGTCGCGAGAGCGGTGCGAAATTTCATCATCCCGCCGCAGTGGTGTTCAAAGATCAACCGCTGGACGAACAAGACGACGGCAGCGGCGACAAAGATGCGCACGTCGACGGCTTGATCGCGCGCGCCAAACAACTGTTGGGCAAAGACGGCTATCGCATTGTGTTCGATGCGGGCCTGAACGCGATGCTGGCCGACATTCGCGGCGACCTGGAAGAGTTTGGCGTCGTGTACGAAAACTGGTTTTCGGAACGCACGTTGTTCGAAAACGGCGTCGTGAAAAAAACCATCGCGCGGCTACGCGAGCGCGGCTATGTTTATGAGAAAGACGGAGCGCAATGGTTTCGTTCCACCGATTTTGGCGATGAAAAAGACCGCGTGCTGGTGCGCGAGAACGGCCAGGAAACGTACTTCGGTTCCGACATCGCGTATCACGCCGGCAAACTGGAGCGCGGCTTTACGCGCGTGATCGACGTGTGGGGTGCCGACCATCACGGTTATGTGCCGCGCGTTAAAGCCGCGTTGCAAGCGCTGGGCGACGACCCGGGCAAGCTCGATGTGTTGCTGGTGCAATTCGCGATTTTGTATCGCGGCGGCGAGAAGGCGCAGATGTCGACACGTGCCGGGCAGTTCGTCACGTTACGCGAATTGCGCAAGGAAGTCGGCAACGACGCGGCGCGCTTTTTCTACGTGATGCGTAAATCCGAACAGCATCTGGATTTCGATCTCGATCTGGCCAAGTCGCAAAGCGCCGACAACCCGGTGTATTACATCCAGTACGCGCACGCGCGCGTGTGCAGCGTGCTGCGGCAACTGGCTGAAAAGGGCGGTAGCTACGACCGCGCACTCGGTCTGCAAAATCTGCATTTACTGACTGAAGAACACGAGCAAGCGTTGCTGCGCAACCTGGGACGTTTTCCGGAAGTGGTGGAAACCGCTGCACTGCAATACGAGCCGCATCAACTCGCACATTATCTGCGCGACCTGGCCAACGACTTTCACGCGTATTACAACTCGCATCAGTTCTTGGTCGATGATGCGGCATTGCGCAACGCACGACTGTCGTTGACGTTGGCAGCGCAGCGTGTGGTGAGCAACGGCTTGCATTTATTGGGCGTGTCGGCTCCCGAGGTCATGTAACTTGGCACACGACTACAAACGCAACGCGGCCTACAAGCCCAAGACCAGGGTTCCCGGTTGGTTAACTTTTATGGCCGGGTTGGCCATTGGGTTGTTGGCTGCGGTATTGCTTTATCTAAAGCAACAAAGCGATAACGAGCATCGCGTGTCTGCCCCGGTGGCTGCGGCAACGAGCTCGAGTGCACCGCAAACAGACCCAAAAGATTCGACCACGCCGCCGCCACGTTTTGAGTTTTATACGATCCTTCCCGAGCAGGAAGTGATTATTCCTGATCAGGAGATCAAAGAAACCAAACCGGTGAAGTCAAAACCGGAAACCGGCAAACAAGGCACACCCACCCCTGCACCTGCAACCGGAGTTGTAGCGAATCTACAGCCGCCTGCTACCGGTAAGAAAGGTAACTACATCGTGCAAGTCGGCGCCTTCAAAAAAGCGGATGAAGCAGATCGGTTACGTGCGGCGTTAGCGCTGCTGGGTATCGAGTCTTCGGTGCAAGTGGTGCGGATCGGCGACAGCGACAGCTTTCACCGCGTACGTGTCGGTCCTTTCGATGACCTCGACCGCGCCAATCGCACCCGCGCCAAACTCAAACAGAACAACTACAACTCGATATTGTTGCAGGTGAAGAGTTGAGGTTAGTGTAAATCCCCGGCGATTGTGGATGCCGCAGTACGTGACTGGCAAGGCGCGGGAATTTTTCACAGGCTCTAAGCGCTTACAGGGATAGTTGTCAGCTCATCGCAATCCTAGCGGGAGTGATTTTATATCGCTATCATGCGCCCCTTCAGTCGCTTGAGTGGATTTAACCATGGCGCTATTGGCGTGGATCATTGCATTTTGCCTGGTCGGTGGCAGCTTGACGGTGTTGATGGCATCCGCATTGTTTCTGGTGCCGGATTCGGTACGCCTGCGGCTCGAACCGCACTTGGTGAGTTTCGCCACTGGCGTGCTGCTGGGTGCCGCATTTCTGGGTTTGTTGCCGCACGCTCTTGAAGCGCCCGGCGCTTCCGGCGTGCATGGTGTGTTAGCCGTGGTGTTAGTCGGAGTCCTGGTATTTTTTCTGCTCGAAAAACTCTTGCTCTGGCGCCATTGCCATGCCGATCATTGTGAAATTCACGATGCCGATCATTTAAAGCCTCCTGCCGCACCGGCCGGTTTGCTCATTTTGGTGGGCGATGGCGTGCATAGTTTTGTCGATGGCATTCTCATCGGCGCCGCGTTTTTATCTGACGTGCATTTGGGCATCATTACCGCATTGGCGATTGCCTCGCACGAGGTGCCTCAGCAAGTCAGTAACATCGTCGTATTGTTGCAAAGCGGTTACACGCGCGTGCAAGCAGTTGCTTTTAGCGTGTTAACCAGCGGTAGCACCGTGCTGGGCGGAATCGTAGCGTTTATCAGTTTGGATGCATCGACGCGCTTCATGCCTTATGTGCTGGCTTTCGCCGCCGCCAGTTTTATCTATATTGCGGTGGCAGATTTGATTCCCGGCTTGCATAAACGCGTGCAACCACGTGCGATGCTCGACCAGATTGTATTAATCAGTGCGGGAGCGATGCTGATTTATTTCAGCCATTCCGCATTGCATTGAAGCTCACTTCCGGGAGGTCATGCAATGGCACCTTGGTTCATGTTGGCCTTAGTCGGGCGCGATCAGGCAGGGATAGTCGCGCGCATTACCCAAGCCTTGTATCAAGGAGGTGCCAACTTGGGTGAAGCGTCGATGCTGCGTCTGGGCGGCAATTTCGCGATGATGTTGATGGTGAGTCATGCAAGCGATGCCCGTGCAGTTGAGCAGTTGGTGGCGCGCGATGCGCAGGAGCTCGGCTTAACCGTGCATGTCGACGCGATCACGGGTCAATTGCATCGGCACATACAACCCAATATGAGCGTGTCGGTGTACGGCGCTGATCGCAGCGGCATCGTCGCGCGCGTTACAGGTGCGTTGGCCAAGGTTGGGTTCCATATCTTGAATTTAGAGTCCGATGTCGGCGGTAACGATCAACAACCGCTGTACATCATGCACATCGAAGGTCACTGCGCATCCAGCGTCGAACAACTGCAAGCTACACTCGAACCCATCACCCGCGACGGCATACAAATTCATTTTGAAACCATCGAGCCCATGGTGGGCTGAACTATGGCCGTGTTACCGGTGTTAGTTTTTCCAGACGAGCGTTTAAAGCAACCTGCGCAACCGGTCGGGCATTTCGATCATGCCCTGCGTGATTTCATCACTGATCTCGAACAGACCATGCGCGCAGGTCCGGGCGGGGTAGGTATCGCCGCACCGCAGGTGGGTTGCCAGCAGCGCATTGTGATCGTAGACGTTTCGAGCAAGCCAAAGCTCGTGCATCATGGCTGCTTGATTCTAATTAATCCTGAGATTACCTACCGCGACGGCAGCGTCATGGGACGTGAAGGCTGTATGTCAGTTCCGGATTTTACCGGCAACGTTATGCGCGCACAAAATATCAAGTTATGCGCCCTCGACGCACGGGGTGCGAAGCTGGAGCTTGCGTGCACGGGTTACGAGGCACGAGCGATTCAGCACGAACTGGATCATCTGGACGGCCTGCTGTTTCTCGACCGGCTGGTCAGCCGGCGCACCGATCTGTTTCCACGCAAGAAATATCAGTAAGGCACCGTGATATATGCGTATTACCCGAGTATTCCAGCCTGTTGCATTGACCAGCGGTACAAGCATCGATCTGGACGAGCACGCATCACATCACCTTGCCCATGTGCTACGTATAAAACCTAGCGCACCCGTGGTGTTGTTTAATGGCGAGGGTGGCGAGTACCAGGCGCAGGTGCAAACCGTCGGTAAACGCGGCGTGGCGGTGCTCGTCGGCGCACGTACCGATCCGCTGCGCGAGTCGAAACTGGTAACCGTTCTGGCCCAAGGCGTGTCGCGTGGCGAGCGCATGGATTACACGCTGCAAAAAGCCGTTGAGTTAGGAGTGTCGCGCATTGTACCTTTGTCCACCGAGCACAGCATGGTGAACCTGAGCGGCGAACGCCGTGAGCGGCGGACGCAACACTGGCAAAGCATCATCGTGAGTGCCTGCGAACAATGCGGCCGTAATGCGGTGCCAAAGCTTGATATCCCATGTGAGTTTGGTGCGTGGCTCAAAGCGGATACCGGCAGTTTAAAACTGGTTTTGCACCAAGGCGGCGAAAAAAGTTTATCCGAGCTGCCGGCACCGTCCGGTGCGGTCACGCTGTTGGTAGGTCCTGAAGGCGGGTTGTCGGACAGCGAAGTGGTACGCGCACAAGCGCTTGGGTTTACGGTATTACGGCTGGGTCCGCGGGTCTTGCGCACCGAAACTGCCGGCGTCGCTGCGTTGGCGGCAATACAAGCGAAGTGGGGTGATCTGTGTTGAGTGAAAAATCCGTATCCAGGGTTGCGTTTGCAAGTCTGGCAGTTTTCGTGCTTACAACTTCAACATCTGCCATAGGTGACGAAGTCATGGTTGGGCCCTTTTCAAAAGCCAACGTGCAGGGTTGGGAAGAAAAAAGTTTTCGCGGCCATACCGAATATATAATCAAGGACGACGGCGGGCGTAGTGTACTTGCCGCAAACAGCAACTCCGCCGCGTCCGGGTTATTCAAAAAAATCGACGTCGATTTAGAGAGTACCCCGTACCTTAATTGGTCTTGGAAAATCGACCACGTACTCGCCGCCGCCGATGAACGCAGCAAAAAGGGCGACGACTATCCGGCGCGTGTCTATGTGGTGTTTTCCAGCGGCCCATTATTTTGGAAAACGCGCACCCTAAACTATGTGTGGTCGAGCAATCAGGGCGTGGATGCGGAATGGCCAAATGCCTATACCGCCAGCGCGCACATGATCGCCGTCGAAGGTGGTCGAGAGCAGGTGGGGCAGTGGCGTACGTACCGCCGCAATGTGCGTGAAGACTTCAAGAAATATTTTGGCGAAGACCTGACCCAGGCCAGCGCCATCGCGATCATGACCGACACCGACAACACCGGCCAAGACGCCAGCGCCTTATACGGCGATATTTTCTTTAGTAGTAATTAGCAGTAGTAATTAGCGCACTGGGTACCCGGCGGCGCGCCAGTCAGGTATCCTTAGCGCCCTGTTTTCCGGAGGTGTGCCAGAGCGGTTGAATGGATCAGTCTTGAAAACTGACGAGGGGGCAACTCCTCCGTGAGTTCGAATCTCACCGCCTCCGCCACATGCTAACAACGGCCCGATCAGCGGGCCGTTTCTATTTGGTGCGCCCGGCAGGGCGCACTCACTTGGAGGTGGAAGTCCGCTACTCAGCCGGCAAGGGGAAGAGTTAGCCGAACGGCAAGGGTGTTGCGGGTGACTGCGAATCTGAAGGAAGCTGAAGGCAAAGCGCTGGCCTGAC
>JACQEQ010000376.1 GCA_016200445.1 Gammaproteobacteria bacterium
CTGAAGAAGGCCGCCGCATACGCCAAGCGTTTATCGCACCGCCCGGCTACAAAATTGTTGCGGCCGATTACTCTCAGATTGAATTACGCATTCTTGCGCATTTATCGGGCGACGCCGGGCTGCTGCGCGCATTCGCCGAAGGCACCGATGTCCACCGCGCCACAGCGGCGGAAGTGTTCGGTGTGCCGCTGGACCAGGTCAGCAATGATCAACGCCGCAATGCGAAAGCAATTAACTTTGGCTTGATCTACGGCATGTCAGCGTTCGGCTTGGCGAAACAATTAGGCATCGAGCGCGGCGTTGCGCAGGAATATATCGACCTTTACTTCACCCGTTACCCCGGCGTGAAACTATTCATGGACACCACACGTGCAGCGGCGCGCCAACTCGGCCATGTGGAGACGGTGTTCGGCCGCCGTTTGTATTTGCCCGATATCAAAGCCAGCAACGCACAGCGCCGCCAATACGCGGAACGCACCGCCATCAACGCACCGATGCAAGGCACCGCAGCAGACATCATTAAACGCGCCATGATAGGCGTGCACGCTTGGCTACAACAGTCAAGAATTGACGCCCGCATGATCATGCAAGTACATGATGAACTGGTATTCGAAGTGCGCGAAACCACCCTCGCTCAAACCGTCGCCGGCATCCGCCAGCATATGAGCTGCGCCGCAGACCTTGCAGTGCCACTGATCGTGGACATTGGGTTAGGCAGTAACTGGGATGAGGCGCACTGAATTCGCACAGCTCGAACTTGACGTGAACATTCCGGACCTGAACCCGGTGATCGCTCGCCGCATTACAAACCCGCACTCCGAACCAGATATATCGCCGCACGCAACACCACTTTGTAAGTACGTTCGATGAAGCACAGAACTTGCCGTGCTGCCAGCGTAAAAATTCACATGCCATTGAGAATTACTAAATATTGAATGCAACAAAATTTTTAGACAATACAACGCATCGCTGTGCGACGAGTCAAAGAGGTAACCATATGATCATCGATACCAGTAAATCACAGGAACATGCTCCATTCATCGGCGCAGGAGTCACGGCCACCGGCAATCAACCCATTGCGCCACGCAAACAAGTAACTCATATGAGCGAAACCAGTAAACGAGAACTTGTTATCGCATTTGCAGCGGTTGTCATGCTGATAGTATTTTTCACGAGCGGTACACCGTGAATGAACCAGCTACAACCGTAGCGCGCTTATGCAAGTTACTGCTTTTATTTAGCTTTCTTCGAAGCTATAGGAATTTCTAGCAGCGTGAACTTTTCTTTAGCTGCTAACTCTTACAGTCAGTAGCGAGTCCGCAGCGCTGCTCCGCCCTTCCTCCTCCCTGGGCGGGAACACAGTCCAGTCTAATTTTTGACGGACGTTTAGAGCCCCGGCTTACCCCCCTTCAGCCGGGGCTCGTTTTTTTCACCACGCAACCAGTAGCTCACAACGCCTTGCACCTGTGCTAAACCCACCCCTGTTACAGCGGAAAACAATTGCAGCTCGGCGGCAAAATTGGCCTCAGCCAACACCTTGTGGACGGTACGCAAGGCGAGCGCAGCGGCGCTACGGCTGAGCTTGTCGCTTTTACTCAGCAGTACATGCACCGGTACTGAAACCTGGCTACACCACTCCAATAAGGTCCAATCCAACTCAGTGATGCCGCGACGCACATCGGCTACTAAAATTAACCCGCTTAGCGATTCGCGCTGTGAAATATACGCTTCGATTAATTTGGTCCAACTCTCGCGCATCTCGAGCGGCGCCTTGGCAAAACCGTAGCCTGGCAAATCAACAATGCGCTGCAACTCGGTCACTTCGAAAAAGTTGATCTGTTGAGTGCGCCCCGGTTGTTTGCTCACGCGTGCGAGCTTGCTGTTGTGGGTGATGGCATTGATAGCACTAGACTTACCCGAATTAGAACGGCCAACGAAAGCGACTTCATGACCGAAGTCAGCGGGTGCTTGATGCAATTGCGCCGCACCGGCGATAAAACGTGCATTTTTAAGTGAAATACTCATATGAGATCTTTACCACTTGTTGATGTAGCGAAGCACGCATTGACAGGTAGCGAAAAAGTCAACCAACTGTCACCTAATCGTCTTTACAGCAACCCCGCTCTCACGTTACAACCAACGCCCGGGGAATAATCAACTATGGTGCAGGAAATGAATTCAAAAATGAAAACCTTTGGCACAGCATTGTTAACTGGGTGCGCTGCAATTGCATCCATGGCAAACGCAGCGGGCGACAAAGAAGCCGGCAAGGAGAAGGCGATTCCTTGTCAGATATGTCATGGCAAGGGTGGGCGCAGCACCAACCCATTGTATCCGGTACTCGCGGCTCAACACGCCCAATACATCGTAAAACAACTCAAGGCTTTTAAAGCAGGTACCCGCAAAGATCCCATCATGAACGGTATGGCAGAGCCGTTGACTGACGCCGATATGGATGACTTGGCCGCGTTCTTCCAAAGCAACCGCAACCCGTAAAACAGCGTAGATTATTTTCTGCCTGGCGCGAACATATAGTGAGTGAAGGTCGCGACATCGGAACTCACGCGGCGCACCAAATGGTCAAGGCTGATAATCGCATGTTCGAGAAAATTCACCGCAATATAGGGATGCTCGACACGCAGGCGGTTGTACATCACACGCGTCAACTTGAGCAATTGCGTATCGTCACTGTTGGCACGCAAACGCACCGAACGCGGATGACGATCAAAAAACGACATCTCGCCTATCAACTCACCTTCCTTCATTCGCCCGACTTCGGTTTCTTGTTCACCTTCTTGAAATAACAAAACCGCTTCGCCCTTCATTGCAAAATATAGTGCGTCGCCGACTTGACCAATGTCCGCGATAATATCCCCTTTATTAAAGGTCACTACCTCAGTGTAGTCGAGCAGGGGTGGGACCTCTTTGATGGTCCGCGACTCACAGAGGTATTGCTGATTTAGAAATTTGGCCAGATC
>JACQEQ010000377.1 GCA_016200445.1 Gammaproteobacteria bacterium
GCGATCTCGATCAGCCCTTGCAGACGTTCGGGAATAGTGGGACGAACTTCAAGTTGAAAGCGGGTGCCGGTCATAGAGTTCTTCTTGGTTAGCGGAAGCGTCGAGGTATAAATTATCGGCTCGTCGGGTGAGTAATTAAGGCGAGGCGCGCTTTAAATTATAGGCAGGTTACGCCTAACAGTTTAGCTCAATAATCCGGCCGCACCACACCACGCCAGGGTTGCAATTCGCGATTGCGGCTAATGGCTTTGGGTAACGGGTTCAATAAACGAATGCGATTGAGTTCGGGATCAACGGTTTTATCCGGCAGGGTTTGCAGATAAAAGGCAACGATGTCGGTTGCATCCAGCGTGCTGCCGTTTTGGTCTTTGAGTACGCGAATTTTTAACGCGGGCGCGCGATTGATTTTATTCGAGTCGTCGACGTACCAGTAACCTGCAACGGTGTATTCGCGCGGCGGATCGATCAGCTCGCCGTTCACGCGTAGGTTACGCACACGCAAACCGTATTCGTTGCCGGGATCTAGATCGTAAGTGATGCCGGAGTAAGCATTCACCCAGCCGCCGCCCCAATAGCCGACCCACCCCGACAACACGCCGTCGAGGGATTTCTCGATTTGCCAGCGCAACTGGTCGCCGGTCATTTCGCCGCACGCGATTTGCGGGCCGATCGGAATGTAATGATAAATATCTTCGAGCTTGATCGGGCCCGGCGCGATGTGGGTACCGTAGCGAAATCCGCGCATCATGCCGACGTCGGCATTACAGCCTGATTTAAAAGCGTCCGCCAGCATGTCATGCGATGACCCCTCGATTGCGGCCGGCATGCGCTGCGCATTGGAGAAATTGGCGCGTTGCAACGCGATTTTAGTGTGTCCGATAACCGTATCGATCGGCGTGCGTAACACGGCACTGCTGATCGGATTCACATGGGGTAGGAACGCCGCGCCCTTGATGAACGGTGCGCGTATCGTTTCGATTTTTTGTGCCACTGCGGCGTTCGCAAGATGGTCCCGGGTGTTGATAAAATGTGGCGTCCAGTGCCAGCGCGCGAGTTTCTTGTTTTTCACCGCCACCCGCAACTCACCGACCATGGTGCCGTCCTGGCCCTCCTCGACGAGTAATGTTCCGGATTTAGCACGTAACACCTCGCGCGTTTCCTCATGCATGTCGGACGACAACACCACGTCCACACCGGCAATGCGTTCCACCAGGTCGAGATTCGCTGCCAGACCGCGTTCGGAAATCAATACCAGCAGGTCGACTTGTTCTTGGCCGCGCAACAGCGTGACCGCTTCACGCAACTCCTCCTCGCCGGGGCTAAAAAAGAATCCGTCCGTTACGCGCGTGCTCACGGCTTGCGGGCCGCGATCCGAAGTTAAGCCGACAATGCCTACCTTGACATTTCCGACGGTTTTCACGAGATAAGGTGCGACCACGCGTTGCCCGGCGAACTGCGGATACGGCGACTCCGGATACTCGTATAACGTGGCGTAGTACAAATTCGCCGCAAGCGGTGTCCAGTTGGCACGCGCGCTGCTGCCTGCAAACAACTCGCGAAAGCGATCCGTGCCGTAAACGAAATCCCAGTTGCCCGGCACATAAGCGTCGATGTGCCAATCATTCAATAGGTCAAGCAGCGCGTCGCCGCGCGTGAACAACGCCTCGGCGGAACCCTGAATCGTATCGCCGGTATTAATCAGCAGATGTTGCGGGTGGGCCGCACGGATGCGTTCGATCTGCGTATAAACATACGCCAAACCGCCGGCCATCAACCCGCGCGTCGGGCTGCCGTCGCGTTGGTCAGGACGTGGCACCAGGTGGCCGTGCAAATCGCCGATGTGAATCAGCGTAACTTCGCCGTCGCCGGCATGACTTGCGGTAACAGTTACCGCGAACACCAGGGCAATCCATATTGCGAGGCGGCAGGCTCGGTTCATTTGCGATTCCATGATGATCTAAGGGCTGATATAGACCCAGCCCTGGGACGCCTTCTCGACAATTTCAGCAACCCCCGACGGCACATAACGTACTTCGCGTAACAGATCGGACGGACGCAGCTTGGAGGCGCGTAGCGCATTTTCACATGCAACGACGCGCACGCCGCTGTAGGTTGCCTGCCTGACTTTTTCAGCGACCGGGGTTGGCGTGTAGTACTTCAGAGTTTGAATGCCGCCGCCGAACACGACAATTTCAATTTCAATGTTTTCCGGGCCAAACGCATTTTGTGCGTTCTTCGCGTTGTTGAGTGCCAGGTTCAGTTTGTCCACGCTGTCTTCGCTGACTTGCAATATCAGTTTGTAACGCGGCGCTTCAGTTGCATTCGCCAAACTACTTGCCACCAGCCAAAACAGCACGCATGTCAAAATCGCTTTCATGTTTTAACCTAGAAACCTCAGTTGAACGGGCTGCGGAGTGCGGCACGTTGGGTGTAGGGCAAGGCGCAATGAGCGAGGAATAGCCAGCTAGGACGAGTTGCAACGCCACCATGCGCGGTGTCTCGGGGTGTGCTACGCGGACCGTAGCGGGCCGCACCCCGATGGTGAAGCCTGTAAAAACTATAAATATCAATACCTGAATACACTTGCTTATACCTTGTAGCGGCCGACCGAGGTTTCTAGGTTTATCCTGCTTGTGTGTAGAAAATGTTTTCCGCGCCGAGCGCGGCGCGTAAACCGCTGGTCGCAATCACGGCATCGAGGTTGTGGCTACGCAGCCACAAACTCATATGCCCGCCGTTTTTACGCCGCCGCAGCGCCTCGCGCGTGAGGTATTCCGCCGATGTGCCGTCAAGATGTTCGATATGCTCGCCGGAAATGACCAGCGTGCCGCGCCTTTGATCTTGATTGCCAAGATCGTTGATCGCCAGCTCGACGGCGGGCAGCGAACCAAAAAATAGACTCCCTGAAATTTGTACCACCACGCCCTCGGGCGATTCGGCGGGGAGGTATTGTTTGGCGCCGTCGCCGACCAGGATTTCGATTTCGGGTTTGGAGGTGGCGCGTAAATAAGCAATGATCGATACCGCAATGCCGAGAAACACGCCGTTGTTTAACCCGCTGAACAAGGTCGTTCCGAGCGTCAGCAGGAACACGATGCGCGACTCGCCGCGCACGCTGAGAATATGTTTGATGTCGCCGGGCTTGACTAAACCCATGCCGACCAAAATCAGCACGCCGGCCATGACGGCGATGGGCAATTCGCGCACCAGCGGCGCAGCAAAAAATACTAACCCGGCGAGAAATGCGGCGGAAATAATCGCCGCCAGCGGGGTGCGCGCACCACTCTCGATATTCGACGCGCTGCGATTGAACGACCCGCAACTCGGGAAGCACGACAAAAAACTTCCCGCTAGATTCGACAAACCCTGGCCGATCACTTCCTGGTTCATGTTCACGGCTTGACCCGAGCGCACCGCCATCGCACGCGCGATGACCGCCGACTGCATCAGCCCGAGGAACGCAACCAAAAATGCGGCCGAAAACAAACCTTCCTTTGCTTCAGAAAAATGCTGCACGCTGAAATCCGGTGCGGAAAACGGCAGTGCCGACAGCGATATGGTGCCAAGCTTGTCAATTTGTGCGCGCGCCGAGCCGAACAGCGTGTCGAGCAGCCATGCTAGCAGCGTCCCCACCAGCACCGCGATCAGCAGATGCGGCCATTTGCTGCGGAATTTTTTTACCATGAGGCCGCTCAGAATGGTCGCAACTCCAACCGTAAGCGCATACGGGTTGGTGCTGTGCAGATTAAACAGCACCTGGCGAAACGCATCTTCGATCGGCAAACCGGCACTCATCAGCAACCCGGTCAGATTACCGGCTTGCTGGAGCACAATGATGATGCCCACCCCGGTGACCAACGCCACCATCACCGTGTGCGAGAAATAATTGAAGACCACGCCCAGCCGCAGCACGCCGAAGGCGAGTTGAATCAGTGCGGCTAAAAATGTCAAGGTTATTGCGTATTGCACCCAATCCGGGGTCTGCGGGCTTGCATACGGGGCGATGGAAAACGAAATCAAGATGCATAGCGCGGTGTTCGGCCCCGACATCGCTTGCCACGACGATCCGAACAAGGCAGCGACGACCACCGGAAAAATCGAGGTATACAGGCCATATTCGGGCGGCATACCCGCCAGCACCGCGAGCGCAATGGCCTGCGGCACGATCAAGATCCCGGCAGTGATGCCGGCGAGCAGGTCGATGCGGAACGTGGCGCGATCCAACAGCGGCAGCCAGGCCAAGAAGGGCAGCAGCCGAGTGGTCAGTTGATTTTTTTGCAACGCAACGTTCACTTATGGCGCTCCGGTGCGCGGCAACAGAAAATCCAGGATATAACTTACGCGCGGATCTTTAGGGCGATCCTGAATCCAGATGTAAGCCGCCACGTCTAATGATTCCTGGTCTGATAAAGTAAAGCCCTGGCCCAGCGGCATGTTGGCTTTGATGTATTGTGCCGCAGTACGCACACGAAAAATCCCAGCGCCCTTGTTGAACGAGTCGCTGCCCCACAGCGGCGGGAATAGATAACGAGTGCCGTTCTCGACTTTTTGTCCGAGTCCCTGCGGGCCGTGACACATCGCGCAACGCGTTGCGTAAACCACCTCACCGCGTTGCGGCGAAGGATCTTCGCTGCGCGACAATCCCGGTAATGAGCGGCCCGGTAACTCGACGCCGACCGGTGCGCCGCGCGACAGCCAATGCGAGTACGCGACCAGCGCTTGCATCTCCGGCGCGTCGATCGCAGGCGGAATCCCGTTCATGCTGTAACGGAAACAATCTTGCAGACGCTGCTCATAAGTCACGACCGAGCGCGTCTTGTTGCGGAACATCGGATACATTCCGAACGCGCCCCAGATCGGCAACGCATAGGGCTTGCGGCCTTCCTGCAAATGACAGCTTTGGCAGGTGAGGCCGTTGCCGACGTAGCGCTTGGCATAATTCTGCGTGTCGACAAAAATGTTGCGGCCCATACGCACCAAGTCGCCGTACTTGTCGTCCGGAATGTCGGCGACATTCGGCGGCACGAAAAACTCGCCGGGATTCGCCACGTGAACTTCGGTGAGTTTGGTCGGCAGGCTCAGTTGCGGCTGGACCAGCGTCGGGCGTACTTCCAGCGGATCCAGCTCGCCGCCGAGCATCGCCGCCTGAGCCGCACCGCAAACCAGTGCGATCACGCTCGCGGCGGCCGTGCGTAAATAGGGGCTATGCATGACAATTACTTTTCCGCGTCTTGGGATGAGACCGCAACATTGGCAAAGTACGCAGCGACATTGATCTTGTCGCCGTCGGTGAGTTGATCCGACACGTTACGCATCAGCGCCATGGTGTCGTTGTCGCGTGCGCCGGTTTGCCAGTGATTCAGTTGCCGGATGATGTATTCCGGGGCTTGACCGACCAGCGGCGGAAACTGATCGCCGAAGCCGCGCCCATTCGGACCGTGGCAGGAGGTGCATGCCGGTACGCCATATTCCGGCTTGCCGCGCAACGCGAGATCTTCGCCGCGCTCGAGCGTTTCGGGATCGCTGGGCAGTGCTTCTACCTGGTAGGGCAGCGCGCTGAAATACAGCGCGACCGCATGTATCTCTGGATTGTCCAGAGCAGCGGCAGCGGCGTTCATTGCGGCATTACGCCGCACGCCGGGCGTATACACGGTGAGATCGACTTGCACGCGCGGTGTCTTGCTGTAGTCGCGCGCGATGGGGTCGAGTGTTACCCCGGTTTTAATCGGGTCGCGTGCAAAATCGCGCAGTTGTTTTTCGATGTAACCGGCAGCAAGTCCGGCGATGCGCGGTGCGCCCAACGCACGATTGCCTTCGCCGCGTGCGCCATGACAGGCGATGCAGGCTTGGATGCCGGTACGTTCGGATTGTGCAATGCGTGCACCGTCGTTCAGGATGGCGCTTTCAGCGGCGTAGCCGTGCAATGCATTGCCCAGGTAAATATAAGCAACCAGCGCCGCAGTGCCCAGCAACATTAAGGACAGCCCGATAGCCATCCATGAACGCAGGGTTCCAACCCGGTTTCTTAACCACATATGCGCTTCCCCTCGTATCCTGATGCACTTCTTTTTTTCGAGCGTGGTAGTGAGTATTCCGCCCTCCTCGAAGATGAAGAGGGGAGTATTTGCCGGGTTCTACACACCTCCCGGTTGTGAGGCTTTCTCCATCGGCGTACTCATGCCCTGATTCGCGTGCCACAGCATGCTGCCGAGACGCTTCAATAGCTGCAATAGATCGTCGACGTAACTGAACACCACTGGAATTACCAGCAAAGAAAGAAATGTCGAGGTCAGCAGCCCGCCGATCACGGCGATGGCCATCGGCGAACGGAAACTGGGTTCGGCGCCGATACCCATCGCCACCGGCAGCATGCCGGCGCCCATCGCGATGGTGGTCATGATGATCGGCTGCGCGCGTTTACGGCAGGCGTCGACCAAGGCTTCGAAACGCGCCATGCCGTGTTCGCGGCGCGCCATCACGGTGTACTCGACCAGCAAGATGGAGTTTTTGCTGACGATGCCCATCAGCATCAGCAGTCCGATCAGCGCCGGCATCGAGAACGCACTATGCGAAATCAACAAACCCATTAATGCGCCGCCTACCGACAAGGGCAAGGCCGCAAGGATGGTCACCGGTTGCAGGAAATCATGGAATAACAACACCAGTACCAGATAGATACATAAAATGCCGATCAACATCGCCGAACCGAAACCGCCGAACAGTTCTTTCATGCGTTCCGCATCGCCCGACGGCGGCTGACTGATGCCGGGCGGCAACTGTTGCAGTGACGGCAGTTTATTGACAATACCCTGTACCTCGCCGAGCTGGCGGCCGGCGAGTTCAACGTCGATGGTCACGTTGCGCTTGCGATCCAGACGGTCGATCTGACTTGGCCCGCTGGCTAATTCAATGGCGGCAACCGCGCTCAGTGGAACTTGTCCGCCGCGCGCAGGCACGCGTAACTGGCGTATCGCCTCGATATCCTGCCGCACGTTTTGATCCAGGCGCACGCGGATCGGAATCTGCCGTTGCGGCAAATTGAGCTTGGGTAGCTGCACTTCGAAATCGCCGGAGGTGCCGACGCGGATTGCATACGCCAGCGACGCCGCAGTCACACCCAAGTCGGCGGCGCGTGCGAAGTCGGGGGTGATTTGAATTTCCGGCCGCTGCAGGCTAGCGCTGGATGAAATATTGCCCAGGTTGGGCAGCGTACGGATATCGCGCTCTGCAGCAAGACTGAACTCACCGAGCGTAGTGGCATCTTCGCCTTGCAACACTAATTGAAAGCGTTCGCCCGTTTCGCCAGCGCCGACGGTGACGCGCGCGCCAGGCAACGCCTGCAAGCGGTCGCGCAATTCATTTTCGATCTCGGCCTGTTTGCGTGGGCGGTCATTGCGATGTTTCAACACCAACGTGAGCGTGGCCTTGCGCACGTCGCTGCCTGCGCCTTCACCAAAGGGGCCGGAACCTGTCATTATACCGACGGCGGTAAACACGCGCGTGATATCCGCAACCGGTGCCACCAGTTCGCGAGCACGCTCGGCTGCCGCCGTGGTTTCTGCCAGCGTGCTGCCTGGCGGTAGTTCAAGCTTGATCGCGGTTTGATTGCGGTCCGCCGCCGGTAAAAAGCCTTTCGGCAGCAGCGGCACCAGCGCCAGCGAGCCCACAAAAAATGCCACGGCCGCGCCGACGGTCGTTTTGCGGTGCTTCAAACACCACTGCATCGCGGCCAAGTAACGGGTTTTGAGTGCGCTTTCGCCTGTGGCCAACGCATGCGCCTTGAGAAAATAAGCCGCCATCATCGGCGTGAGCATGCGTGCGACCAGCAGCGAGGTGAGCACAGCCACCGCCGCCGTGATACCGAATTGTTTGAAAAATTTTCCCGGCACGCCGCCCATGAAGGCGGTGGGAAGAAACACCGCGACCAGGGTCATGGTGGTGGCGATCACTGCGAGGCCAATCTCGTCGGCCGCTTCCAGCGAGGCTTGCAGCGGCGACTTGCCCATGCGCAAATGCCGCACGATGTTCTCGATCTCGACAATAGCATCGTCGACTAAAATTCCGACCACCAGCGCCAGCGCCAATAAAGTCAAAACATTCAGGCTGAAGTTGAGGTAATACATCACGGCAAAGGCCGGAATAATCGACAGCGGCAGGGCGGTGGCCGACACCAGCGTCGCGCGCCAGTCGCGCAGAAATAGCCAGACCACTAAAATGGCAAGTACCGCGCCCTCGTACAACAGCTCCATTGATCCCTGATAGTTGTCCTGCACGGCGTTTACCGTGTTGTAGGCTTCTTCCAGTTTCACCAAAGGGTATTGCGCGGCAAGTTGTTCGATGCGTTTGCGCACTGCGTCGGCCACAGCCACTTCGCTCACGCCTTTGAGGCGCGATACGTTGAAGGCGACCAGCGGCTTGCCGTCCACCAAGGTAAACGTGCTGCGTTCCGCGACGGTGTCGCGCACTTTGCCGGCATCGCTGAGCCGGATGGTACGGCCATCGGACAATGGAATGGTCAGCGCGGCGATTTGTTGCGTGTTACCGGCCGTGGCCAGCGTGCGCACCGCCTGTATGCTGCCGCCAATGTCGCCGCGTCCGCCAGATGCTTCCTGCTGTACTTGTTTTAGCCGTGTCGAAATATCCGTGGCCGTGACACCCAGCGCGGCCATTTTAGCCGGGTCCAGGTCCACGTTCACTTCGCGATTCACGCCGCCGATGCGCGCCACTGCACCCACGCCTTTGACCGCGAGTAAGGCCTTGGTGACTTCATTGTCGACGAACCACGACAGCGCTTCTTCGTCCATGCGCTCCGACTGGGCGCTAAATGTCACGATCGGGCTACCTGAGGTCGTGACCTTAGACACGATGGGATCGTTCATGTCGGCGGGGAGTTCGGCGCGCACGCTGTCCACCGCATTGCGCACGTCGGCGAGGGCGGTTTCGACGTTCGTGTCGATGTTGAATTCGACCGCGATACGTGCCGAGCCGTCGGTTAATTTGGTGCGGATGTGTTCCACGCCGCCGAGCGTGGCGAGCTTGTCTTCGATCTTGCGCGCCACTTCGGTTTCTAACTGCGCCGGCGCAGCGCCTTCGAGCAGGGCGTTGACGACCACCACCGGCAATTCGATATCGGGAAAGTTCTGGATGCCGAGCGCACGAAATCCGCTGATGCCCAGAAAGGTGAGCAGCACGAACAGCAGCACGGCGGGTACTGGGTTACGAATCGACCACGCGGAAACATTCATTTGATTACCCTAGAAACGACAGTTGAACGGCCTGTGGAGTGCGACACGTTGGGTGCAGGGCAAGGCGCAACGAGCG
>JACQEQ010000371.1 GCA_016200445.1 Gammaproteobacteria bacterium
GCGAGCGCCTGTGCCTGGTCGGCCGCAACGGCACCGGTAAGTCCACCTGGCTGCGCATGATTATGGGCGACATGCCGCCCGACGACGGCGAGGTGGTGCGCATCCAGGGTTTGCGCGTCGCGCAACTCGCGCAGGAAGTGCCGCAAGACACCACCGGCAGCGTGTATCACGTGGTGGCGGCGGGTCTTGGCAATATCGGCGAAGTGATCGAACGTTATCACAACCTGACCCATGCGCTGGCCGACGGCGACTATTCCAAGATGGATGAACTGGAACGCTGCCAGCACGAGCTGGAAGCGGCCGACGGCTGGACCGTCGGGCAACGTGTCGACAACGTACTCACGCGTCTGGCGCTGGACCCCGACTCCGAGGTTGACAGTTTATCGGGCGGGCTCAAGCGCCGCGTGATGCTGGCGCGCGCGCTGGTCAGCGAGCCCGACCTGCTGCTGCTCGACGAACCCACCAATCACCTCGACATCGCCTCGATCATGTGGCTGGAAGAATTTCTGCTCGGCTGGAACGGCACGCTGTTGTTCATCACGCACGACCGTGCGTTTTTGCAACGCTTGGCCACCCGCATCATTGAACTCGACCGCGGCAAACTGACCGATTTTCCCGGCGATTACGCCACCTACATGGCGCGCAAGGAGGCGCTGCTGGCCGCCGAAGACACCGCCAACGCCTTGTTCGACAAAAAGCTTGCGCAAGAGGAAGTGTGGGTACGCCAAGGCGTGAAGGCACGCCGCACGCGTAACGAAGGCCGCGTGCGCGCGTTGAAAAAACTGCGCGAAGAATTTGCCGCGCGGCGCGTGCGCACCGGTTCGGCGCGCATGGCGATCCAAGAATCCGAGCGCTCCGGCAAGATGGTGGTCGAAGCGGTTAATGTGGCATTCGAATACAGCGGCAAGCCAGTGATTCGCGATCTCAACACCGTGATCATGCGCGGCGACAAGGTCGGCATCATCGGCCCCAACGGTGCGGGCAAAACCACGCTGTTGCGGCTGCTGCTGGGCCAGCTCGAAGCCACGCGCGGCACGCTCAAGATCGGCACCAATCTGGAGGTGGCATATTTTGACCAATACCGCGCAGCGCTCGACGAAGACAAAACCGTGCAGGAAAACATCGGCCAGGGCAGCGAGACCGTCACCATCAACGGTCAGCCGCGCCACGTGTTGAGTTATTTACAGGACTTCCTGTTCACGCCCAACCGCGCACGCCAGCCGGTGCGCGCGCTGTCGGGCGGCGAGCGCAATCGCCTGCTGCTGGCGCGCTTGTTCACACGCCCGTCCAACCTGCTGGTGCTCGACGAACCGACCAACGACCTCGATTCCGACACGCTCGACCTGCTGGAAGAACTGATCATCGACTATGCCGGTACTGTGTTGCTGGTCAGCCATGATCGCGCATTCATTAATAATGTCGTGACCAGCTCTCTGGTGTTCGAAGGCGACGGCGTAGTGAACGAATATGTCGGCGGCTACGACGACTGGCTACGCCAGCGCGCGGCACCGGTGGAAACCAAGACATCAGGGAAACCAAAACTGGAAATGCCGGAACCGGCACGCGCAAAGCCGGTAAAAAAATTATCGAACAAAGACCAACGCGAACTGGATGCGCTACCCGCGACCATCGAAACACTGGAAGCGCAACGCGGCGAGCTCAACACGCTGATGGCCGCACCGGAGTTTTACCAGCAGGACAAAGCGGCGATCGGCAAGGCGCAGATGCGCTTGGCACAAATTGAAGTGGAATTGAAAACGGCCTATGCGCGCTGGGAAGAATTGGAAGCCTTAAAGTAGGGTGGGTTAGCGCCGTTGCGCGTAACCCACCAAGCGTGCGCAGCACACCAGCGGTTTTCTTACGAAGATCACCCGCTCTTGATCATCTTGATCACGCTGCCCATGGTTTTGTCATCGTCGTCGAAGCCGCCGTGCGTGGTGCTGCTGGTAGCATTCGAAGGTGCGGCATAGGTTTTAATATTTTTTAGGCTGACCGCATCGCTCCACTGCGTAAAATATTTTTCCATGCCGAGAATCGGCACGCGCTGGCCGCCTTCAAACGACTCCGACACCAGATACAGCAGCGAGCGGCCGTAGCCCAAAATCAGCCGGCAAGTCGTGTCTTGCAGCTCTGCGCTGTCGGTGAGTTGAAACTGACGTAGTATTTTCACGGTGTTGTCTTTTAATTTTGGCCGCACCAAACGATCGAAATCTTCAACCCGTACCGCCGGCGCCATAAAATTCAAGCTCTCGAATTTCCAACACGCCGAGCCCAACGCGTTCACCACGTGACTGTGCACGATGCTACCGGCTGAGTGACCGACCAGATGCAGACGCATGGGATTGTTTTGCTTCAACTGCGGGCGCGAGGTGAGGTCGTATAAAATATGCGCGCCGCTTTTTTTATTGGTGCTGATCGCTTCGGCGTTTTGTTTCATCTCGCCCCAGATTTTGGTACCCAGCGGCGACAGCATGCGCTCCAACCGTTGGTTCCAGAATTTCTGCATTTGCTCCCACACGCCGCCGGTCGGCTTGGCCAAACCATGGATCTGATCGGCAAAGCGATTTTTCAGCGTCGACCACAGATCGGTTTCCCACATGAAAAAGATCGGGAAGATGTGCGCGTCGTACATGGCCGGAATCCAGCGCGCGGCGGTTTGCGCGGCGGCGTCTTCACTGGTTAAACCCCCGTGCGCATAAATCGCCACGTCCATCGGCTGCGTCGCACTCAGACCCCAACGCTCGCGTGCAATCTGCATGTGATTGTCAAGCAGTGACACCAGGTCGCTTTGCTGGGTACGGAAATTCCCGCTTTGACTAAGCTCGCCATTGTTTTCCATATCGATAATGAACGGGGCAATTTCGCGGTTGCGCGACAGCACATCCACAGCCACTACGGTCTTTCCGGCATGCACCCGCAGCGAGGGTGCTTGTGCAATTTCGACAGCCTGATGGGTAACGACGCCGAGCTGCGCAACCCAACAATCCATCGCGTGCGCCGTCCAGTCGGCATAAGTCAAGATTGCGTACCCGCCGCTGCCCCAGACCGTGCCCCAGGAGTTCTGAATAATGAATCCCTCGGGCGTGTAGCCGACAATCGCAAACGCGTGCCCGCCGTCGGACGGCGACGCCGCCTGATGCGGAATCGTCCAGTACCCGGTTTTGGGCGGCTTCACGTTCAAGCCCACCATCCAACCGTCATGGCAAACGGCGCTGGCGTATAAAATTCCGACTTCGTTGAGCGCGACATGCATGTCGGTCACGGAGCGCACATCCACACGATAATAAGCACCGAGCGGGCGATTGGCGGCGTCCAGCCACCAATCTTGCTGCGGATTGCTGACTGGTTTGGGCATGTCGAGACTTTTCCATAATTCCCGGCGGCACACGCCGTGTTTGAACCAGCCTTTCATGCCGCCGCGCAGGCTTGACCCCTCGTCTTTGAGCGATCCTGGAAATTCGTCATAGCGGCGCGCCATCGAATACAACAGGAAGGGCGATACCGCTTCCGCAGCACGCGTTGCTTGGCCGGGTTGCTGCTGCGCAAGCAACAAAAAGCGCACCACGCTCGCCAGCGAAAACCCGGTGCACGCATTGGTGGACCCCTGGTCGAGAATCTCGAGCGGCGCACGCGGCAACATTTCAGGCACCGGCCGACGTGCAACTGGCGGCTGATACATGCGGTCGCGCAGATCAATCAGGTCGGGAACCACGCTACGTTTGAATTGTTCTTTTGCTGCCGTGGTTTTCTTCGGGGTCTTTGCCTTGGGCATATCTTCTCCAATCGTTATCAGCCACCGGCACGGGTTAGCGTGCCGTGGGCGCGAGTTATTGACATTTAATTGTGGAACATCACACCGATACCAAAATGAATCTGCGGCTCGTCCGCACCGCCTTTCGGCCAGAGATGTAATTGCTCGCTCGTGACCGCCGGGTAAATATATTTCGACTCGTCGATCTTGCCTTCTTTGGTACCGCTGATCGTTCCCGTCACGCTAAGCTCCCTGCCGGGCGCGTAGTCGACGGTTTCAAGGTAACTGCGATGCTCGACGATGAAGCGCCCCAGAGGTTCGCGATCCAGGCGCGGACGCTGCCGGTCATTCAACGGATACGCGAGTATTTCCAGCTGCGTGCCGGTTTCGAGATTCTTGCTGTTGAGGATGACGCCGCCCCACATCACCCGGGCACCGCGCACGGCGTCGATTTGTGTCTCGACCTTGTTCGGCGTAAGCGCAGTATTGATATTTTTAGTATCGAACGGCGGCGCACCGGCACAGGCAGCGAGCAACGCAATCACTACCAACCATAACCCGCTTTGCATACGCATATCGGTAACTCGCTAATGGTGGTGATGATATCGCGGCCAGTACGGAAACCACGGGTCGTACCAGAAGGGATCATAGTACATTGCGGGCACCATCAGCAGCAGCGGCCACAGGTGCGCGGCCTCGACTTTTACCACGACATAACGGTATTCGAACTCGCCGATTTTGTGCGTGCTGTCGCCATCCACGCTGCCGATGACGGTGATATCGCGCCCGCGCGTATAAATCACCGGGTCGAGGAAGCCGGCTATTTTGGCAATAAAACGCCCGCCGCTTTGATCCGCAGCGCGCGGACGCCCGTCTTCGTCCAACGGGCGCTCGACGATTTCGAGCCAAGTTTCCTGCGCGTGATTTTCCAGCTGTTCGATACTGCCGCCCCAACGCAACTTACGCCCGGCATAAGCGCCGGTATTGACACTTACCTGCATCAACGCGGGATTGTCCGGCGGCGCTTCACGCACAAACAGCGGTGCCTGCGCGGCGCATCCGGCAGTGAGCAGGCAGACGACGGCAATGAGTTGGACCGGACTTCGCATGCGGTTCGCACCCGTGTTTGAGGCGTTTATTGAGACACCACATTCGACACGAATCAATGGGTAAATTTACGCGCTCGCGGCAACAGCAAAACCGCCGCCCCGCAGCGGATGCGGCGGTCGCAAGCCGTCTATAAATCCCGCCGCAGGTAACTTACATGCACACTTCCGCGCGGCCCGATGAAATACGAAGCCACCCAAGCGGTGATGCTGACGATGATCGAACCGAATAACGCAGACCAAAATCCTGCAATGTTGAAATCGTCGAACATCCAGGCAACTAACCCAAGCATCGCCGCATTGATCACCAGCAAAAATAAACCCAGCGTGATGATGGTAAACGGCAACGTGAGCACGATGAGTATAGGCCGCACCACCGCGTTGACGATGCCGAGCAACAACGCCGCTCCGACTAGCGTACCGATCCCCTGCACCTCAATACCTGGCACCAAGGCCGAAGCCGTCCACAAACCGAGCATGACGGCCAGCATGCGTAATATGAAACCTGCCATAATGTTAATGTCCATGTGAGAAGCGCAATCCGAACAGTTCGAATACAAGTTTTCAATACGTTATTCGGGCGAAATCAATACCAGTTGTGGAAAATAGGTTTTATACCGGGCCGCATCGCGTGTGAGTAACGGTATGCCGCGCACCGCAGCGTGAGCACCGATATAAAAATCCGGCAAGGGCGCACGGCGGCTGCCTTTGGCGCGGCGATAACGCAGAAAACACTTCCCGGCAAGAAACCCCGCATCCCACGGCAGCGGCTCACGCCGAAAATATTCTGACGGCAATGCCGCTTCTAGTTCTTCGATGCGCGCAAAACCGACGGATACTTCGCTGTAGATAATGGGATTGATGATCAATGCATGATCGTCTGCGAGACGTGCGAGCTCGCACGACGACCACTCGAACCAGCGACGATCCTCGGTCACGATATCGAGAATCACATTGCTGTCGACCAGCACCTGACGCATGAGTTACTTACGCGTTAATGCCATGATTTCATCGGTGCTCAGCCGGGTACTCGCCTTGCCGCGCATGGCCTGCAACAAACCCCGCCCGCGCCGCGATGACACGCCCGCTTTCTTCAATACTGCGACGTTGCCTTTCAACTCGAATTCCACTTCGGTATTCGGCAGCAAGCCGAGCTTGTTGCGAATCTCTTGCGGCACAGTGACTTGGCCTTTGCTGGTGATGCGCATTTTAATTCCTCCAACCAGTATTACTCTTACTGGTAAGAATAAGGATGACACCGCAGAGATGTCAATCTCGAATATCACATTTATTAAGCTGCACGGTGCCGATGCTCAGGGCAAACGGCCCGCAGCGACCATACGGCCCATTAAAGTCGATGGCACGATCCAGGTAACGATGTCATCGAACTCACCGCCCGGTGCGGTTGCAGCGGTCGGCGGATGGCTAATGAAAGTCGTGGCCGTATCACCGGGTGGGCAGATGCCATTCTGAATTTCCTCTGAGGGCGGCGGTGGCGGCGGAGGGAACGGAGGGGGCAAGGCTGGGCAAGGCATCTGAATGCCGGTAGGCAGATATGCGCCATTACCGTTTTTACCGTGTGAAACAATCGCCGCAGGAATCGCCTGCGCAACTGTTGCGTTTCCTAGCGCGGGACCATTAGTGATCAACATGTCGCCAATACTGCATAATGCGAATGAAGAATTCGTTGGTATCGCGCAACCCGGAGGCAAGGTTGGCGCTATCGTTCCAGCAACGATTGCATCGGGAAAAGATGGGGTCACGCGATAAGTAAAGCGCCGACCCCAGGCATCGAGTTCACTCACACCTAGGGTTACCCACGGCACCACCCCATATTCCCCCGCTGCACCACATGCCGGCGCGGGCGGTGCAGCCGTAATACGCTCCACTCCGGCAGTAGGTGTACCGGTAGGCGCAGAGGGGTTTGCTGGACACGGCAGCCGGCCATTAACCATGGCGAACCCAATTAAGGCTTCTTTGATTTGTTCCAAGGTCTTTTCAGTTTCGATGCGTCGCTGCACCTCAACCTGCGTCGCCAGCGGCATTAGTAACCCGCCGAGCAGCAGACCGACGATCACCAGCACGATGGCGATTTCGATGAGTGTGAAGCCTTTTGTGACTTGTTGCATGGCGGTCGTCTCAGCATCAAGTTATGGGGCAACAATCACAGCTTGATCGTTGAATGTATTTGTCAAGGGCTGGCCCACCCCGGTAAACGCAGGTTGGCCATTACCGTTCTCAATATCGTCTAGGTAGTGACTGAGGATCGACGATGGGCGCGTCTGGAGTACCGGTTGAGCACCAATCGATAGCGCAGCTCCGGTTGATATGACGACTGCATTTACGAGGGTAGTTGTTCCTACGGTGAGATTACCCGGGGACACAGCGTAGTACATGTAATGCTTCCAACCGTTGTCAAGGAACCAATCTGGTAGACCCGTCAGCAACTGTGCAGGCCCGCATGCGCCGACGGTCCCGCCGACAACCCCGTCCATCTGTGTGAAATTGTTGCAAGTCAGGGTTGGCCCAGGATTAGTTGGGCCAATATTGCAACGCGGAGTAGCTGTAGAAAAATTGCCAGGTAGCGCCGTTACTGAAGACGGCAAGCTATAGGTGACAACAACGCTCCTAATCGGAGCGGTCACCGAAATAGCGTTATGCGCAGCGCATGCCCCGTCTGAGTTACATTGAAAAATTCGTGTTGGACTTGCCGTCGACGAGCAGCTGCCTGCGCCAGTGCACTGGCATGATTTTGGTGTCGCTAAGCACCCGTTACCGGGAACCGCATAGCTTCCTGACCCTACGAAGGTATACGTAATCAATGCCGGTGTAGTGGCATTGCGGTCAAAAAGGCAATCACAGTTCGCATCATCTACGGTTGCCGTGACGGTCCTCCTACATTCACACGTCGGCAGGGGCAAGAAGCCTTCAACACCGGCATTGCAACTGTTGCCGATATAACCAATCGCAGCGGGTGGGGGTAGCGCTGAATTTCTGAGGGCTACCCGCGCCTCGCGGGCCACCCGTTTTTCAATCAACGGCATCAGCTCGTCAATCGTGACGTACAGTAATCGGTCATTGAAGGTTGGAGCCGTTGCCGACGGCCACGGCTCAGACATGACAAAATCCTCACACATGCCTGACGGGCATGCCGGTACGCCACCATCATAGTTCCCGTCGTAGTCCGCATTGGTGACCGCGCTGATGCCTTCAAGAAATTGAATGGGTGTAGGCGCTGCTCCGCTGCGATTTTGTCCAGGCAGCGGCGAGCCTGGGGCGATTAAAACGAAGGCGACCCGGTTATTAATTATGGTGCCGGTTTGATCGCGCACGACCAGCCATGGAAATGGCGGAGTATTCATGATGTCCGGATTAATGACCGGGGCGACACCCAGCGCGGATACCAGGTTGCGGCTGACCGCATACCACAATACTTCTCCGGCACCGTCGACAACATCCAGATTCAATGCCGTCCAAGGCCCGAGGCAGGGCGCCTCCGGCCCAATTTGAGGAATTTTCCCAAGCAGTAGTCCGGCCGAAGTAGGAATACCGGCCGCCGGACAATCGCTTCGTCCGTCGTAGTCACCATCATTACGCCGATCTGGGTAGGGCAGCATTCCTGGTGTTGTCAAATTACCCACCGTCCACCCGATCAACGCCTCCTTCGCCTGCGCCAACGCCGCTGCGGTTTTTTTCTCCGCCTCGATCCGGCCGCTCGAGCGGTTCAACTGGCTCACCAGCAGATACGCGCCGCCGATGATCATGATCAGCAACATGACCATGAGCGCTGCGCCGTGCTGGCGAGCAGGGGTCAATGCTTGATGGCGGGTGGTTCGCATATCAGATGCAGATCGCCTTCCGGGGTTTTGGTGCTGCGGCAGGCGCCGCTGCTGGGTAGTTTCGTAGCGGTGGCGCCTTGGTAGGTTTCGCTTATTTTGCCGGTTCCCGGATCGAATTCCTGGCCGGGTTTCAAACTGATGTGTTTGCCGTCTGCGCCGAGCGTGACTTCCACTTGGCCGCCGGAGACGCCGGTGGATTTAACTTTCTTGTCGCCGTCGTGATTGATCCAGGTGGTGTTTTTACCGTGGCTGCTGACGATCATGCCGCTGATTTTGACTTTTTTCGGTGGTGCATCTTTGCCGTCTTCCGTTACCGCAACTTCCGGCGGCGCTGCCGTCATGCTGCCGTCGGGTTTGAGCGACAGGCGGTCGAGCGCGGCACGCTGCGCCGGCGTGGTGAACAAGTAACCCAACCCATCGGCCGCGTAAACGTTGGCCGAAAGCGCCGCCAGAATAAACAGCATGCAATCGGCGCGTCTCATGACGCTGCCGCCGGTGCTTGAATGGTGTGCCAGATCAATTTGCATTGCGCCGTGATATTCGGGGCGGTAGTGCTGGTGGAGATTTCGGGTTGCACGCGATCGATCACGCACGATTTCAAATTGAAAATACCGGCGTTCTGCACGCTTAAATCGTGCAGAAATGCCAGCAGATTACCTTCGTGCAGCAGGTCGAGACGCAAGGTCATTTCGCTGTCTTGCATCTGAAACTCGCCGGTGTTGATATTTTGGCTGGGTGCGGCCGGGGCGCGCGGCAGCACCTCGTAACTCAATCCCAGCA
>JACQEQ010000374.1 GCA_016200445.1 Gammaproteobacteria bacterium
CGACAGATTAGTGCTGTCTGCGAGCATCGAAATAAGTTGCGATTTGGTGCAGGGATCTTTGAACGTCTTGGCGGCGGGTGCGGCGGCTTTCTTCATCGGTTTTGCAGGTTTCTTTGTTGCCATTATGTACTCCTCCTCGTGTTTGATCGTGGGCGAAGCGCTGGATTTTACGCGGACCAAAAATAGCTTAAATACTTCGGAAGCGAAACCCTCTTTTGAAAAAAACTGCGGAATAAATGCTGTGCGCGCTGCCATCACAAAACTAAACGCGACCTAAACGCTACGGTTTTTTGCTGCTGCGGTACGAGCTGTCAAAGCACCGCAAACAAGCTACTATCAAACGTAGCTGAAATTTGTTTTTTGTCATCCGCGTAATTTTTATGAGCCGGTTTATGCGCCAAAAGCCTGAAATCATAGCGTCTACGACTCTTGCGCAAACGCGGCTGTTTCGTATCGAACAACTCGATTTACGCTTCGCCAATGGTGTAAACGTGCAGTATGAGCGGCTTGTAGGTTCGACTGCCGGTGCGGTGTTGATCGTTCCGCTGTTAGACGCGCGTACAGTGTTGATGATCCGCGAATATGCGGCCGGCATGCATCGCTACGAACTCGCACTACCAAAAGGCCGGATCGAATCCGGCGAGTCTACCGTCGACGCCGCGAACCGTGAAATCATGGAAGAAATCGGCTACGGCGCACATCGCTTGCAACATATTCATTCATTGACGCTCGCGCCCGGCTACGTTAATCACACTACGCACATTGTGCTTGCGCAGGATTTATATCCGCAACGCAACACCGGCGACGAACCGGAAGAAATCGAAGTGGTACCGTGGCGTCTCGACCGGCTACCCGAGTTACTCGCTCAAGCAGACTGCACCGAGGCACGCAGCATTGCCGCGTTATTCATCGTGCGCGACCTCATACTGCGAAATAATTCATGACTACCGATCGCACAGCACTTCTAGATCAGGTGATTAGTCTTGCCATTTCGGCGGGGGAGAAAATTCTCGCGGTGTATGCAACCGATTTCCGCGTTCATCACAAACACGATCATTCGCCAGTGACCGAAGCTGACCGCCTGTCCGACGAGGTGATTGTTGCCGGGCTCAAACTACTTACTCCCGGCATTCCCACGTTGTCTGAAGAAACAGAAGCGCCGCTATTCAACGTGCGTGCGCCCTGGAAAACACTCTGGCTGGTCGATCCGCTCGACGGTACGCGCGAGTTTGTTAAACGCAACGGCGAATTTACCGTCAACATCGCGCTGATCGAAGACGGCGATCCGGTACTTGGCGTGGTGTATGCGCCTATGACCAGCACCTGTTATTACGGGACGCGCGGTCACGGTGCATTTAAAAAAGTTGGGAGCGCAGCACCGGTGGCGATACACGCAAAACGTTATCAGCCCGACGCCCAGATGATCGTCACCGGCAGCCGTTCGCACAATACCGGCGACGAGTTGCGCCGCTTGTTGACACAAATCGGACCGCATAAATATCTGCCCATGGGTAGCGCGCTGAAATCCTGCTTGGTCGCCGAGGGCAAAGCCGACATTTATCCGCGTTTCGGCCCGACCTGCGAGTGGGATACCGCCGCCGCACAATGCATCGTGGAAGAGGCTGGCGGACAATTCACCGACATGCAACTGCAACCGCTGCGCTATAACGTGCGCGATACCTTACTAAATCCACATTTTCTAGTGTTCGGCGACCCAAACTACGATTGGCGCCGGTTATTGGCATGAGACGCCGGGGCACCGCACGGCTTTCGTCCACCAGATCGAACGATTATTGCCCGGCATTGCCCGGTCTTCCGTGAGTTGCAAACCGTTGCGCTGCGCAAGCGCATTCACAGCATCGAAATCACGCACGCCGGAAACCGGATCGCGCGTTTTGAGCCAGCAATCAAACTTCTCATTGCTGGGTTCGAGCGGTCGTGTCGCGTAACGGTAGGCACCGTACACATACATCACCCCGCCGGGCGCCAATACCCGGCCGGCGCCGGCAAATAAATTCTCAACACCTGGCCATGACACGATGTGAGTAGTATTGATGCAAACCACTGCGTACGCCGAAGTGACCGGCCAACGGTCTGATAACAAATCGAGCTCTAACGGTACGCGTGTATTAGCCAGCTGCGCTTCCGTACACCACGCGCTGATACTGGCTAAATTTGGCTGCAAATCCGTCGGCTGCCAAATCACCTGCGGCAGACGTTGTGCAAAATAGACGGCGTGTTGGCCGGTGCCGCTGCCGATTTCGAGCACCACGCCGGAGTGCGGCAATACCTCCTGCAACACCGCAAGAATCTCGTCTTTATTCTGGTCACATGACGGCGCAAATTGCTTCATAAGCACACCTGTGGAAATATTTTCGGCACTTCGCCCTCGAGTGCGCGTCATAATGCCGCGCATTAGTTAATACCAGGTTAATTACATGAAGTATTCGTTAGACACCTTACCGTTCCGAAATTCGTTTGCAGCCTTGCCCGGTGATTTTTATTCCCGTGTTGTGCCCACGCCGTTTGAATCGCAAGCGCATTTAATTCATTTTAATATGCAAGCGGCGCAATTGCTGGATCTCGATCCTGCCGCACAATACGACCCGCGTTTCGCGGCGATATTCAGCGGCAAACAGGCCTTGCCCGGCGCCGACCCATTGGCGATGTTATACGCGGGCCATCAGTTTGGTCACTACGTGCCGCAGCTTGGCGATGGACGCGCGATCTTGCTTGGCGAAATTATCAACGCGCGTAATGAGGCATGGGAAATACAGCTTAAAGGCAGCGGCCAGACGCCGTATTCGCGTCAAGGCGATGGACGCGCCGTGTTGCGTTCCAGCATTCGCGAATACCTATGTAGCGAGGCCATGCACGGCCTGGGGATTCCCACAACACGCGCGCTGTGTCTGGTCGGTAGCCGCGACGAAGTGTATCGAGAAAAAGTCGAGACCAGCGCAATAGTCGCCCGCATGGCGCCGTCGCATGTGCGCTTTGGTTCGTTTGAAGTATTTTTCTATCGCGACCAACACGAACACATCCGCACGCTCGCCGACTATGTGATCAGCCAACACTACCCGGAGTTCGCCGATCAGCCGGATCGCTATTTGACCTTGCTGCATACTGTGATCGAACGCACTGCGAGCCTGATAGCACAATGGCAGGCGGTGGGTTTTTGTCACGGCGTAATGAACTCCGACAATATGTCGATACTCGGCCTGACGCTTGATTATGGCCCGTTCGGTTTTCTAGAAAGCTATAATCCAGGGTTTATCTGCAATCATTCCGATCATCAAGGCCGCTATGCCTATGATCAACAACCGCGCGTTGGATTGTTCAATCTCAGTTGTCTTGCTCAGGCGCTGTTACCGCTGATCGAAGTCGAAGCCGCCAAGGCCGCACTCGAAGGCTATCAAGCACGCTATACCGCGCAGTATCACCAGCGCATGGCGGCGAAGCTGGGCTTTGAACACCCAGACGCGCAGGTGTTGCAGCTCACGCAAACCTTGTTGGAGCAAATGCAGAACAGCCAAACGGACTATACGTTGCTATTTCGCGCGTTGAGTTCTGTAACAACAGACCGTGCTGAGCCGATGCCGGCACTGCGCGATCTGTTCATCGACCGTGCACGCTTCGATCAATGGTTAAGCGATTATCCAGGGTGATTACGCTGAACTTGCGCAACTGTTCACGGTGCTGCAAACGCCATTCGATGAGCACCTACAATTCCCGCACTACGCGCAGCCTGCTCCCGAATGGGCGAATCATCTGGAAGTAAGCTGCTCGTCGTAGCTCAACGCTTCGACACCAACCCAATCTCCAGCAAAGCCTGTTCGACTGGCGTTGGTGCGAGGTGTGCCTGCAATGCTGCGCGCAACTTGGCGTCCGGCAAATTTAACTCGTGCTGCCACAAGTAACGCATCTCGAACAATGAACGCACAAATGTCGAGAACGGCGCGGCTAAGCGTAACACCCACCAGGGAAACGCTTTCAACACCACCTCCTGGCCACTCGCTGCACGCAGCGCCTCAGCGAGGCCCGAAAAACTGAGCCGATAGCCGCGAAAGTGGAACACGCTGAACGATGCGAGCGTATCGCGGCGGGCAACCAACGCGGCGACGGTGCGTGCAAGGTCCGGGAGATACGCCCAGGTATGTGTCAAGTTGCGTTCGGCGGGGGCGCTCAAGGCGTAGCCATTTTTAGTTTTCTTGATCAATGATTGTAACCAAGCGCTTTTCGCGCCTGCGGCGATAAAGTCACCCGCACGCACGATGATGACGCGCGCGCCATGTTGCGCCGCAAGCTGCAAGCGCACCTCCATCGTTTGGCGCAATACACCCTTTGCGGTTACCGGATGCGCACGCGCACTTTCGTCAAACTCTGGCCCGTCCGCCGGATCGAAGATGTACACGTTGCCGGGAAATACCACCGTCATACCCAACTCCTCTGCAACTGTCGCGGTATTGTCAAGCCACGGCACAACTGTCGTTGGCCAATCGCAATAGGGTGGGTTCACGCCGTAAACGATTAAATCGGCCCCCTGCGCAGCCGCGCGGATACTGTCGATGTCTGCGGCATCGCCCTTGAATACCTCTACGCTGGAAAACTTCGAAGGCAGCCTTACCGGGTTGCGCATTAACGCGCGAATCGACCAACCCTGCCGTGCCAACTCTTGCGCTACGTGCCCGCCGAAGCTGCCGGTAATACCCATCACCAAAGCTGTGCTCATGTCCTTCTCCTGATTGATCGTGAACTTGATGAGTAGTGTCACTATGCATTAACGTTTACACTACGGACATAAATCTATGGACGATATGCATAAGTGAATAGCTATGATTGGGCTTTGATCCGTTCGTTTCTCGCCGTCGCACGCACCGGCAGCGTGTCGGCGGCGGCTCGCCTGCTTGGCGTTTCGCAGCCCACCTTGAGTCGCGATGTGCAAGCACTCGAAACCGCCACTGCACTCAATTTGTTCAAACGCACGACTAAAGGCTTGCAGTTGACCGAGGCAGGGCAAGCACTGATGGAGTCCGCCACACGTATGGACGACGCGGCAGATCAATTCGCGCGGCAAGCGTCGGGAATGTCGCTGGATCTCTACGGCGACATTCGCATCAGCGCCAATGAAATTGTCGGCACCTATTTATTGCCGCCAGCACTCGCGGCGCTGCGCGAACAACATCCCGGCGTAGCGGTGGAAATCGTCATTACGAATCGCGCCAGCAGTCTGAGCAAACGCGAAGCGGATATCGCGCTGCGCATGTTTCAGCCAGCCCAACCCGACTTGGTAGCACGCCGCTTACCTGATCTGGAATTGGGCTTCTATGCGCATCGCGCTTATTTGCAAAAACATGGCACACCGGCAACGTTTACCGAATTGCAACAACACCGCCCGATTGGTTTCGACGAAAATATCGAGTTCATCGACGGCGCCGCGCAGCTGGGTTATCAATTCACACGCAACGACTTTGCATTGCGCACCGATCATCTGCTTAT
>JACQEQ010000018.1 GCA_016200445.1 Gammaproteobacteria bacterium
CGCGTCGCCCAGTTCGCAGTCACCAAACATCTGGCGTGACCAGTCCAGCTCGTCCTTTGCTACCATCGCGTCCAATCACTCGTTTCGCCTCAGATCAGTACAACCTACTTAACAGATAAGATGTGATCAAGAGACAGGGCACAGCCGGGGGGTCTCCTTTCGTACTAGCCCATGCGTAATGAGAACAGATGTAATCACCAGGTTGCTTGCTATTCCGTATCTACACCGCTTCCATAGCTTAGATGTCATGCGCTACCACGCAAACAATATTCTATCCTCGGCCACACAGGCCCTTGCCGCGACTAATACGCTAGCGAGGACTAGAAGCCGTGTCTATCTACCCAGATCTAATCGCGGCATTGCCATTATTCAGATCGATGGTCTCCAGCTAGCTTAGAAATTCATATTCATTCGGCAAATGTAAGCAAACAACGGCTTTTGACGCACAAGCTACGGTCATGTTAGCGTTTGCCAGCTCACCAAGGATGTTGGTGAGGGCTAGGTCGGGTAGCAACCTGTTTAATTGTGGTTTCACTATAGTATTTGGAGGTCTATATGGGTGGTGGAGGCGGTGGTATGGGTGGCGGTATGGGTGGCGGTATGGGTGCTGCACCAGCAGCACCAGCAGCACCAGCAGCACCAGCAGCTCCGGCAGCTCCGGCAGGTGGTATGGGTGGTATGGGTGGAGGCTGCTAATTGGTCTTCACGTAAGCAAAATTAGAATTTCTCGTTTTGCACTGACGGCCAACCCTACGACACAAGCATGTGTTGTAGTGTTGATTAAGAAAAATGGGATTTCTCAACAGGAATCCCATTTTTTTGTCTGCTTGATATGCGCCCATAGTAGTCTTGAGCCTGTCGCGGAACTGCATCACAAAAATGGTGATTGCCATTCCACAAAACGCCATGCTAAATTTTCCAAGCCCCCATTGTGGGGGCTACCGTTAGTAGTTAATAGATATTTTCGACTAACGGACAACAGTTAAATTTGCTTAATTCTCAACTTTGATTTGGAGGTTCCTATGGGCGGTGGTGGCGGTGGTGGCGGTGGTGGCGGCGGTGGTGGTATGGGCGGCGGCGGTGGTATGGGTGGCGGCGGTGGTATGGGCGGTGGCGGTGGCGGTGGTGGTGGTGGCGGCTAACCACTACAACCCGAGTCGCTCCAAGCCAAAACAACCACTGTTGTTTTGCTAGGCTACTCAAACTACCTCACGGACCTTCCGCAAGGTAGTGTATAAAAAAGGGGACCGCATGATGTCGGTCCCTTTTTATTTAGTGGCTAGCACCGCTTGCTTGTTACGCCCGGTTTGCCACTCAACCGCACCTTTGTATCCAGGATGGCTCTCTAAGAGTCGATCATGCCGGTCTACCGTAAGTGTTCCGTCACCGTTGAAGTAGGCTACCCGGTCAGCCGATTTCAACGACGAATACCGATGCGCAATTAATATCGTGGTACGACCGTTACACAATTTATTCATCGCGGCGCTAATCGCCTGTTCACTTTGACTGTCCAGCGCCGAAGTGGCTTCGTCCATAATTAAGATGGGCGCATCACGTAAAAATGCCTGCGCAATTGCGATACGTTGTTTTTGCCCGGTAGACAGGCTTGTTCCGCCAACACCAATACGGGCATCTAATTTCTGCGGCAGTTGTTCGATAAAATCCCACGCACGGCTCGCACTACACGCTGTCATCAACTCTGCTTCCGATGCTTCTGGCGCATACATCAATAAGTTTTCACGTAACGTTCCACTCACCACATACGGTTCTTGCCATACGATAGCTACGTTACGCCGCAATGCTTCGAGTCGAATAGTGCGGACATCGATACCATCAATTAAAATTCGTCCGCTGGTAACATCGTAAAAACGCAGCAGCAATAACGCCAATGTCGATTTACCGCAGCCGCTGGGACCCACTAACGCAATTGTTTCACCCGTAGCAATATGTAAATTGATTCGGTCGTACAACAGCGTACTGCCTGGATAACTAAACGAGACGTCTTCAATCGCGATACTCCCGCGCAATTTTTGCACGTCGCGCGCATCTTGCACTTCAGACACTAGCGGTTGTGCGTACAAAACTTCCAACACGCGCTTGGCGGCACCGAAATTTCCCAGTGCTTGAAAGACGATGTCTGCTAATCCACGCGCAGGAACCGTGAGATAGCCGAGGAACAATAAGAAACTTACCAAGTGACCGGCACCAAAACGTCCGGCACGAATGCCATCTAGCCCCAAAAAGACAATTGCCAACCCAGTGACATAAATCAGAAACGAAAATCCAACCATAAAACAAATGTCAACAACGCGTTCCTTCATGGCCCAATGCCGCGCAATCTCGAATACCGAATGGTGTAGCCGCGTGATGAATCCTTCTGCATTCGCACTACTGATACCGCGCAGATTGCTTAACGCTTCTTCTTCGAAACTGATCAAATCGCCGCGTTTTGCGACAAATTGTTCGGCGGCATGACGTTTGCGACTACCCAATATACGCTGGTAAATAATAAACAGCGGGGTAACTGCCAACGCAACGAGTGCCAGCGCGTAGTCAATCCAAAACAACATTGAGATGTAAATCGTCGCAGTCAAAATGTGCGACAAAATATACAGAGGCGCATCCACGATGGTGCTTTTAATACTGTCGACATCATTACCAAGACGTGCCAGCAAATCACCTTTTGACCAACGATTTGCCGCTGGAAATGATACCTGCACTAATTGTGTTAACACCGCATTACGAATTCTGCCGATACTGCGCAAACCTAACCACTGTGTTAGCCAAGACCCGATTAATTGCATCGCCTGGTTAACCACAATCACGACGGCAAACCAGAACAGCACCTCCATCACTGCATCGAATTGGCCTTTTTGCACTAAATCGAACGGCATGCCGATTAGCCAAATCATCAGCGTGTTGGTAATCACCGCGACAACAATTGTCAATGCATCGACCAATACACCGAGAATATCCGGGGCAACGAACGGCACGAAGCGGCGATAGGTTTTCCAGATTTCAAAAACGACGTTGGATGAAATCTTAGTGAGCATCGGAATATTAATTTGGCGGCCTCACGCTACAAGTATTCGGCACTATAACGAATTCTGAAATGCGCGCAAAAAAAAGCCCCACCGAAACTTGGTGGGGCTTGATCACTGCGTGTTACGTTGTAACGACTACATCATGTCCATACCACCCATACCACCCATACCACCACCGCCGCCACCGCCCATGGATGCTTTCTCATCCTTCGGGGTTTCAGCAATCATGGCTTCGGTGGTCAGCATCAGACCGGCCACTGAACCGGCGTTCTGCAACGCCGTGCGCGCCACTTTGGTCGGATCCAAAATACCCATTGCGATCATGTCGCCGAACTCGCCGGTCGCGGCGTTGTAACCGAAGTTACCTTTGCCTTCTTTAATCTTGTTGACGATCACTGAAGGTTCATCACCGGCATTGGCCACGATCTGACGCAACGGCTCTTCCATCGCACGGCGCGCGATGTTGATACCGACATCTTGATCATGGTTCGCACCGGCCAGCTTGCCGATCGCCATTTGCGCGCGCACTAACGCCACGCCGCCGCCCGGAACCACGCCGTCTTCCACGGCCGCGCGGGTAGCATGCAACGCATCTTCGACGCGGGCTTTCTTTTCTTTCATTTCGACTTCGGTGGCTGCACCAACCTTGATAACGGCAACGCCGCCGGCCAACTTGGCAACGCGCTCTTGCAGCTTTTCTTTGTCGTAGTCGGAGGTCGCTTCTTCGATCTGTGCACGCACTTGCTTCACGCGCGCTTCGATGTCGGAGGGCTTGCCTGCGCCGTCGATGATGGTGGTGTTTTCCTTGGTCACCACAATTTTCTTCGCGCTGCCCAAATCCGCCAACGTGGCCTTTTCGAGGCTCAAACCGACTTCTTCGGCAATCACTTGGCCACCGGTGAGAATGGCAATGTCTTGCAACATGGCTTTGCGGCGATCACCAAAACCTGGCGCCTTCACTGCAGCAACCTTAACAATGCCGCGAATCGTGTTCACGACCAAGGTCGCGAGCGCTTCGCCTTCAACGTCTTCGGCAATGATCAACAGCGGTTTGCCGGACTTAGCAACGGCTTCAAGCACCGGCAACATTTCGCGAATATTGGAAATCTTCTTCTCGCACAGCAGGATGAACGGGGATTCCAGCTCGGCGCTCATGTTCTGCTGGTTGTTGATGAAGTACGGCGACAGGTAGCCACGGTCGAATTGCATACCTTCCACGACGTCCAGCTCATTACCCAGACCTGAACCTTCTTCCACGGTAATCACGCCTTCTTTACCGACCTTGGTCATTGCGCTGGCAATGATCTGGCCGATTTCGTCGTCGGAGTTTGCGGAAATGGTTCCGACTTGGGCAATCGCCTTATCGTCGGTGCAGGGCTTGGATTGTTTCTTCAATTCTTCCACAGCGGCAATCACGGCTTTGTCGATACCGCGCTTCAAATCCATCGGATTCATGCCGGCGGCAACGGCCTTCAAACCTTCGTTCAGAATCGCTTGCGCCAACACCGTCGCGGTGGTGGTGC
>JACQEQ010000381.1 GCA_016200445.1 Gammaproteobacteria bacterium
GACCAGCGGCGGCAGCACGTAGTGCGGCGCATGGAACAGCGTGACGCCTTCACGCCTGAGCGCGAGCGGAATCTTGAGCTGCTCGGCAACGGAGTAGTGGCCGGCTGTCTCGGCCACAGCGCGGAAATTCTCGCCCAGCGACGTGTTTACTGCGGATATTTCCTGCACCGCGTTGCTCCAGCGTTTTAACTTTGGAAACGGTTCGTTCACATGCAATAAGGGGTTAGCCCCCAATTGCTGAATGCGTACGAACAGCGGGGCATAGGCGAAATCCACCAGCGAGAGTGAGTCGGCGTCGAAGTAGGGTCCGGTATCATCCAAGGTGCGTTCGATCCAAGCGTATTTGGCGCGCAGTGCAGTCACGGCAGCGTCGAAATGCACGGGGCTTTTGGCGTTCATGAAACCTTTGAGGTCGCTCCAAAGGCCAGACGCATATTCGATCCAGCCGCGGCTGAGCGCGCGGCGCAACGGATCGGCAGGCATCAGGCCGCCGCCGCTGATCTCGTCCAGATATTCATTGATCACCGCAGATTCGAAGATCACGGTGTTGTCATTTACTCGCAACAACGGCACTTTGCCCGACGGCGCCAAGGTACGAAACCATTCCGGTGGTTTAGTGCGATCGATGTGCGTGACTTTGCAGGCGATGTTTTTATGCAGCACAGTAATGCGCGTGCGATGCACGTAGGGGCATAAATCAAAACCGATGAGCTCAAGTTCCATAGCTGCTTTACCTCAAGCTACCTGCAATCAGCTTATTGCAGCGTGATCGAGCGAGACGTTACCTGGCGCGCAAAATGGCGATCGGTTTTCATTACAATCTGCCGGACAAGTGCTTGCTATACATTCAGCAAACGTGCCAGGTAAGCAGCCTTTTCCACTATGGGCAACTGCAATGACGTGTCGAGGCGCAACGTATTGCGCCTGCTGCGGGCTCGATGAATCGAGCCCCTGCAACGCGGCGAACGGGTAGTAGTACCGTCCATCAATTCCGAATGTGGCGGGCTTGACGTTTTGCGCTACTGTTGATTTTGTGGTTACCGGCACTTGCCGGGCGGGATGTGACGGCCAGGAATTTCGGGCTGCCGCGCGCGCCGCACTCGTGATAATCCCGCGACAGGGTTTCTGTGGCGAGTGCTAACGGTACATCGAGCTGCGTGACCATCGCGTCATGTACGAATTCAAACAGCCGGTCGAGCGCGAGGCGGTGCGTCTGGCCGGTGGTGGCGAACAACCAGTCAGCGAATTGCATGAAGCGCGCAAACGGTGCGTCGCCTAATAGCAGCGGCCGGCTGTGCACGAAACGGCCGGAGTTACCGATCATGTCCCAATAGCGTGCAAAGCGGTTGATGCGTTGCAACGTCGTAAAATCCATGGCGCCGGTGCTCAACACGGTGTAAGGCGGTTGCGGGTGGTACTTCATCGCAAACGTTTCGGTATGGCGAATAATCGGCGTGCCGCGCAGGCGCTTTAAAATGCCGACTTGCACTTCGTGCGGATTGAGGTCCACCAGCCGGTCGAAGCCGCGCGCAAAACTTTCGATATTTTCACTGGGCAGACCGGCAATTAAATCCGCGTGGATGTGCGCGTGCGTGTGCGTGCGCAGCCAGCGCATGTTTTCTTCGGTCTTGGCGTCGTTTTGTTTGCGGCTGATCAGCGCCTGCACCTGCGGATCGAAACTCTGAATGCCGATTTCAAATTGTAAAGACCCAGGAGGAAAACGCGCGATGGCTTCTTTGAGAGCATCGGGCAGCGCGTCGGGAATCATTTCGAAATGCACGAATAAACCGTCCACCATGCGTTCCAGAAAAAATTCCAGAATGCGTTTGCTGACTTTGATGTTGAGATTGAAGGTGCGGTCGACGAATTTAAAATGACGCGCGCCGCGTCGATACAGCGCATCCATTTCGGTGAGAAACGCATCGAGCGCGAACGGCCACGCGGTTTTATCGAGCGACGATAAACAAAACTCGCATTTGAACGGACAGCCGCGCGACGCTTCTACATAGATCAAGCGATTTTTCAGGTCTTCATCGGTGTATTCGCGATATGGCAGTGTCAGTGTTTCGAGCGGCGGCATGCTGGCGGCGATGACTTTTTGCGGCGGCCTGGGGCCGCTGAGCAATTGCGCGCACAAGCGCGGAAATTCCACATCGGCAGGGCCGGTGATTAAGTAATCCGCCTGGTGCACGATCGCTTGTTCGCCCCATTCATAACTGACTTCAGGACCGCCGATCACAACCATAATGTCGGGCCGCACTTGTTTGAGCAGGGTAACGACTTCAGTACTGGCCTGGATGTTCCAAATGTAAACACCCAGCGCAATGATCTTGGGCTGGTGCGCGAGCAATTGCTCGACGATGTCGATGGGTCGATGCTCGAGCGTGAATTCGAGCAGGCGCGTCTGCGCGCGTAACTCGCCCAGATTCGCCAGCAGGTAACGCAACCCCAGGCTGGCGTGAATGTATTGCGCGTTGATGGTGGTGAGCAGGATGGAGGTCATAGCTATTGCGCCGCGTCGTGAATGTTACGTGCGCAATAATACGCGTTTGCGGCTCGCAGCGTTGTGCGGCGTCGCGACTTCGACGCCGCACCCAGCCGTGCGCAATGCCGCTAAAACCCGGTCAGCCAGTTGATCTGTGTCGAATTGACGTGATCGCGGGCGACGTATTCGATACGAAACTGTGCCCATTTTGAAAAATTCAAGCCGATGCCGAACCCCGCCATCACACCATCATCGTCGCCGCCATCGACGCCGATGCGCCCCAGCAGGTGCACGCGTGGATCGAGCTTGTATTCCCCGACCAAATTTACCCACAATCCTTCGTATGAGGTCGACTGGGTAGTTTGAATAGTGTTCCGGCCTTGTCTGACGAGAACGTCGCGTCTGAAATTACCGCTGTCCATGTAGCCAAGTTCAATGGAGCTGATGTTATGCGGCAACTGTTTATGAACATCCAGGCAATACCCGCCGAAGAGCTGGAATCCGCGCGCGTCATTTTCGTAGTTGTCGAGCGAGTTAAAGGTGAGTCCTGCTCCGGCGTACAACTTTTCAGAGATACAATGCGCTGCGGCTGAGCCGCTGAATATTGAAGTTGCCGCAAATAACAGCGTGGCTTTAGATAATGTTTTTACCTGGCACTGAAAATCAAAACGCATCGTACGGATCGTATTCACGATGCAATCCTCCTTAAGTAAACCCTGAGACTACGCAGCTCACGCTCCGTGAGCTGCCCCTGTAAAGAACGGCTACTTTTGTCCAGCCGTTATTTCAGGCCATGCTAGAGAATTCAGTGCCGTCAACTCCGCCGACTGTGTCACAGCTTGCGGAATGCGCCGGGATCAGTATTGAATTTATTGCTTGAATAAAAAAATCAGGTAGCAGGGACTGCCGGAGAGCCTATTTTTTGAAGCCAAGAATTAAAACGCCCAGACCCACCATAACGATGCCGAGCCACTCTCTGACCGAAGGGCGCTCGTCCAGAAATAGAAATGCGAACACTGCCACCAGCAGTAAGCTTAATTTGTCAACAGGTGCCACCTGCGACGCATCGCCGATTTTCAACGCACGAAAATAACAAACCCACGACGCCCCCGTCGCTAATCCTGACAAGGTTAAAAACAGCCAGGTCTTCGGCGCCAGATGCAGCGGGTTGCTCCATTTGCCGGTGAAATACACAAACCCGGCGAGCACGACGATGATCACCAGCGTGCGCAGCAGCGTCGCCAGATCCGAATCCACACCCTCCAGCCCGATCTTGGCGAAGATCGCCGTCAGCGCCGCGAACCCCGCCGACAGCAACGCCCAGTTAAACCAGGTAGATGCAGATGTCATGACTCGCTACCACCGAATGGTGGATGGCAACGCATAGCTCAATTTGCTTTTCCATGCGCAACGAATCCAAATGCCTTGTCATGCACGTACACCAGTTTGCAAGCTTCGATGTACTTGGCGTCGTGAATGCGGCCCGCTTGGATGTAACCGACAGCGCCTTTTTCTAAAAAGATGCGCTCGCCATCGCGGACCAAGTGCCCGGCTTCGTCCTTGTAGAACTGGATCGACATCTTGCCCTCCACGACCACGGTCATGTCGTCGCCCGGATGCGAGTGGGGCGGCTCTCCGGTGCCGGCTTCCCATTGCTCCAGCATTACTTCCGCGCCGCTCGGATTCGTCGGGTAGGTGGTGCGCACGGTAAAACCCGCCAGCGTGTTCGGCACCGCGACATGATTGCCCCACACCGCGCTGGTTGCCGAGGTGAGTGTGTTGTTACTGCCTTTGCTGGACGACATGTAGTGCTCTCCAAATGAATAACGCGACGCCGCGAGTGTAGCGCGAACCGCGTGCCGATGAATTGCGTTCGAGACGAACGCGGTCCTTATCTTTGTTCCGGAGGAATGTTTCGAAGCGCCGCTGCAAACGCATCATGCTCCTCGTTGTCTACCGGGCGATGTTTGGGTTTCGAACCTGCAGGATATTTTTCAATAAAATTATCGCCTTTCCAATTCCGCTGCGGCCGGATCGGACGTGCGACAAATCCGCCACCGCAATTGGGACACACGTTGTGCAGTAGGTGTTCAGCGCAATGCGCGCAGAACGTGCATTCAAAACTGCAAATCCGCGCCTCAGTGGAATTCGGCGGGAGCGGTGTGTTGCAATTTTCGCAGGTGGGGCGGAGTTCGAGCATATGATGAATTGTAGACGATGGGTTCTACATCGTCACCGGGTGAGTATGTGGAAAAATGGGTTTGGCGCAAATATTAATATCAAGATGCGGCCCTGTCGTCTGCTTTCGAATACGATGACTTCGCCTTTTTATCGAGATGGTAAGTGAGTGCCATTGAAATACAGTGCCTCAGTTCTTTTACGGGAACATCGTTCGCGGCACTGAAGATGATGCTTCGATTCCCTGCAAACTCGAACTTGCCTCGATACATTTCCTTGAACGTATCAACCAGCGTCGTCTGGCAGTGAAAATACATCGCGTACTTTCCTGCTTGCGATTTTATCTGGCCGATTCGGATCAGGCTGCCGCTTTTCGATGCGGTCGTGAGATAACTCGGCTGTCCCCATTTCAGCGTTTCCTCCAGCTCGCCAACCCCGTCTGTTTGTGACGCCACATCGAAGATGAGTTGGCGGAGAAACAGTAGCTTTGCTTTTGCTTGTTTTGGGCAGGAGTCGAAGACGGCGGCGACTTCGGAATTTCCAAAATCTTTTCGCTTGGTCATTTCTGCCACTGCGCCTCTATAAAACGTTCAGCTTATTGCGCCGCCATCAACCACGATTACGTGGTGTATGAGTGTGTAGGCTGGCTTGATAAACCCAGCATGGGTGTGATGATGGCGGTCATCGCTGGGTTTATCAACCCAGCCTACTGAGCTACATTGTGTTTCTGCCCGCGTTGTTGTTAGTAAGTCTCTTGCCATGCGCAAATATCAAAACGAAAGACATCAAAAAGTTCGTTGATTCCAAGCCAAAGGGTAATTTGCTTTTATGTAGGAGAGGAACTCAATTCCATCTTGCGTGATGGTGTAGGTATTTTCATGTGGCGGCCCTTTGACAGCAAGTACACCGAAATTGACAAGGAAGTTCACATAGTCGCGCAGTTGATACTCAGTTCGTTTTGCTTGTTTTTGATGCGCTTCATGAAATTGTGCAAGCTGTGCAAGAGTAATAGTTTCGCTGGGGCGCGATGCGAGTGAATCAAGTAGCGAGATTTGAGTTCCATATATCGAGTTGAATAGACGTTCCGCGTTGTAACTAAAAAGTAAGCGCCTGTAATCCAGTACAGTCTGCGCGGGGTGTTGCCGAACATATGCTAATTCGGCAGACGCCTGTGGATCGTTTGCAAGTTCTGGCGGAAGAGACTCTGCTAGTTCTGTTTCCGGATGAGTGAGTACAGTTTGTTGTGCCGCTGTTGCTTTTGTGTGGAGGTCGTCTGGACGTTGGGCTATGTTTTGTTGGTCACGAGGTGGAGCTGCCTTGAAAGTCTGACCCAAGACGTTTCCTTCTATGAGGCGTTTTAGAAAGTCGTCGATCGCAGATTTAAACCGGGATGTAAAAAGAATTGCTATTGCGAGGCCCACCGGAGGCCAGCCCAAGACAACCTTGAGATACTCAAGTAGTAGTTGCCAGTTAAATTCGCACATGGGGCGATACTCGCTAGTATTTGGTATAGGTAAATTAAAGTAATCGTCCCAATAGGGCATTTTGTATCGCGGCAGCATGCTGGATAAAAAATTAAGGGTCAATATTGCCTAGGCAGATGACCCACCCAGTCAATTTCGCTAATTCCTGTAGACGTTTTTAAATCCATAGACTATAAATTTAGCTCTAACGGATTTAAAAGCAGCCATTATGAAAAAGTCAAAAATCACGCAAGAATCGGAGGCCGCGCTGGGCGGGC
>JACQEQ010000382.1 GCA_016200445.1 Gammaproteobacteria bacterium
CAGCACGTCCGGTTCAGAAGGGAGCGAACTTGGATGATTAGTTAAAGCGCGCCACTTACTGCTCAAGCTTGCTCACCATGCTTGAAATTTCAAGCATCTTGCTTTCGAAAACACCGCGCACCTTCTTCGCTAAATCTAGGAATTCCTTCAGTCTGGAATGTTCCATAGCCGCATCATAAATCTGATTCCTGATCAGAAACCCGGTTTCACCGTATTCCATTACACGAGTAGGATTCATCTCTGCTTTCGAATGAGCAATTACCGAGTTTCTTAGCGAGAGCAGATTTTTATGTAATTCCATCTCTGTTTCGCTAAGCGACGACTGAGAAAACGGCGGATGTGGCGTGGCACGCGTGTGATTTCCATTTCCTGAAAATGGTCTAGCGTAGGCCACTATTCCTGCTGTGATTAGCCCTTCAACGGCGTCCCAATCCTCAGCGGACACAGCCTTCTCGGCAGCTGCGAAGAACAACTGACATTTATCCATATCTTTGGCCGATATAAATAGTCGATTTAGCTGTTTATCGAGCTTCAATTTCATGGACATAGCGCGCTAACAAGTCTGTAGAAAACCCAATTCCAAACAGTATCAGCGGCCCACATTTTCGTAAATGGCAATTTGTCGACATGGCATTGATCGTAGTATGGCGCCTTAATGTCATGCTGCGAACCCTCGGGTAGGGCCGCCGCGCGAGCATCTCGCTACACTCTCCCGTAATTCGCGATCTTCTCGATGTTGTGAACCAAGGTGAACAGCTTCCACTGCGCATCGACTTTTGGCTTCCCCCGCAGGGTAAATCGGTTCATCCCTTTATAGTCGAGCTTGGCTACTTCTGTCGGAATAGTCTTCACTTCGGCTTGATGTCTAAATCCCAGTAAGGGTCAGGACTAAACCGTTCGGCGAGAAAATCGATAAAGCTGCGCACTTTGGGCGGCAGGAACCTGCGGTTCGGATAAACAGCAAACACGCTCAGTTCGTCGGCCTCCCAGTCCGCTAGAATGCGCACCAGTTTCTTTTCCTGTAGCGCCTCATAAATCAGGAAAGTCGGCTGCAGAATCACACCCAGACCTTCGACCGCTGCATTGCGCAGGATATCGCCACTGTTGGCGCGTAGATCTCCGGAAACCAGAACTTTCCGCTCAACGCCTTTGCGCCTGAAGTGCCACTCGTTTGGCACGTTCACATAGGCGTAGGAAAGACAATTGTGGGCGGCGAGCTCCTCCAGCGATTTTGGCATGCCATGTTTTTTCAGATAACCGGGTGAGGCGCATGCCACAATGCGCGCGCGCGTGAGCTTGCGTGCGACCAGCCCCGGATCAATTTTTGCCGCCACGCGTATCGCGAGATCGAAACCCTCCTCAACCAGATCGACCACGCGGTCGTTGAGCGTGACATCAACTTGAACGCCCGGATATCGCTGTAAATATTCCGTGATCGCCCAACCCAAATGACGAACGCCAAAGGCATGCGACGAAGCCACCCGCAACGTGCCACGCGGAATCGATGCTTTCTGCGCAACCGAACTCTCGGCATCCTCGACCATGGCCAGAACCTGAGCGGCGCGCTCGTGATAGTCGTTGCCTGCTTCGGTGAGCGAGAGCTTGCGTGTGGTCCGATTGAGCAGCCGAACGCCGAGGTGCTCTTCAAGTTGCGCCACATAGCGCGTGGCCATGCCGCGTGAGAGATCAAGTTTATCCGCTGCACCGGCAAAGCTGCCGGCATCCACTACGGCGTTAAATACCCGCATGCTCGCCACAATATCGATAGCCATGATTGTTTGATTAAATCGAATAGTAAATTGTTATTTTGCGAGTTTATCTCCAGTGGTGCAACGGATTAAATGTGCTCGTCAGATGCCGGAATGGTTCCGAATCTGACCAAACCACTCAACGGAGGCTCGCTATGAAAGTGACATTAATCGGTGCAGGCAACATGGGCTCTGGTCTGGCCAAACACATCACCAAAGCAGGTCATGCGCTGGTAATTACCGGCCGCTCTGAAAAAGCCAAAACTCTAGCAGAAACGACCGGCGCTACTTTCAAAACGTCGAATGCGGCAGATGGCGCCGATGTGGTGATCGTCGCCACCGCGTACGGCGATGCAGTGACGGCATTGGGCGGAGTCGGCAACCTCGCAGGCAAAGTCGTGATCGACATTACCAATCCGCTCACTGCTGATTACATGGGCCTGACCCTCGGGCATAGCACCTCGGCGGCGGAGGAAATCCAGAAAGCATTCCCGGCCGCCAAGGTCGTCAAAGCCTTCAACACGGTATTTGCCCAAACGCTTGCAAGCGGCCCTTCGCTTGACGGTGAGACCGTTCCAGTCTATTTCGCAGGCGATGACGCTGCTGCAAAGGAAACAGCCAAGGCGCTCATTCAAAGCACCGGCTTTGCGGCGGTCGATGCCGGCGGCCTGAAGAACGCGCGTTATCTTGAGCCTCTCGGCGGGCTGAATGTCTACTTTGGTTACGGCGCGGGCAAAGGCACGGCCATCGCTCCCAAGTGGATCGGTCTCCAGTAACCCAACCGGCGCTTCACTCACATACATCTTTTGAAAGGATCAACTCATGAACACCATGTATCGCAAGACCCTGATCACCGCTACCTTGGTTGCGCTCAGTGGCACAGCATTCGCGCAATCTACTGCGGAACATCCCACAACACCGCCGCCGCCCCACGAGAAACAGGCACCGGCAGTGGAACGCAACCTCCATACCTTCGACGTGCTCGATTTTGACGTTTTCAGCAACCAGAAATGGGGCCGGTTAGGCGAGAGCCACGCCAAAAACATTGTCGTGACCTGGCCCGATGGTCATGAAACCATGGGCATCGACAAACATATCGAAGACCTGAAGGCGCTGTTCGTCTTCGCTCCCGACATTACCATCAAGGAGCACCCCATCCGCTTTGGCTCCGGCACGTGGACATCGGTGACCGGCGTAATGACCGGCACGTTCACGCAACCGATGCCGATAGGCGACGGCAAAACCATCCCGCCTAACGGAAAACGCTTCGCCATCGGCATGGCCACCATTGCACACTGGGAAGGCAAGACGATGGATCACGAATGGCTGTTCTGGGACAACCAGGACTTCATGAAACAAATCGGACTGGGTAAGTAACCGGGCAAACAGAAGGCTAAGTCTTGCGGCGTGAAGCATCATGGCGTGCGTCCTTCACGCCGCCGTTTGTCCGCACGTGAACATTCCTTGCGTGCTTATCTGGTTAACCCGGCTTAGCGTATTGGCGGTTTTGAAAGTGGTAACGCATCGATTGCACTATGTAGTCATGGTCAAGGTCTGCACTACAACGGCGTGGTAGTGGTTGCCTGTGTGGCGGTAATTTTCGGGATGGTTGTTCGGGCAAGGTCAGTTCGGGCAAGGTCAGTTTGAGCCGGTCGAGTAGCAGCTTCAGTTCGGGCTCCGGTTGGGTGTATCGGGTCAGTTGGATTTCGCGCCCGTCGCTAGTGGGGATCATCACGTCGATCATCTGCACGGCGGCGAATTTTTCCAATGCACTGCGCGCGGTGAGTCCGGAGGCCAGTGCGTGGAGCTTGCGGCCCGAGGTGATGTGCACGCAGTAGGCGAGAAACGCGGTGATCGAGTTGATGGTAGATCGGGCGTAACGCCCGATCGCCTTACAGGTTGTTGAACGCTTCTTCCACTGCCACTCGTTGCAAGTAGCAGTTCCACAATTGCACCGGACCGGTGTCGGTGAGGTTGGTGCGCAGCAGATAGCGGCCTTAGCGCCGACGCACGTGCCGCAGCTTGTCTTTGTTGAGGCGGTAGGTGAAGGGGCCCGTGGTGTCGTCCGCAATGCCGTGACTGTAGGCCAACAACACAATCTTGAGCAGCGCCGCCGGATCGAACGCAGGCGCACCGCCGTCGTCGTTCCGGTAGGGGGCGTGGAACGGGCCGAGGTCGAGCTCGTGGTCAATCAAGTGGCACAGGGCGTGTTCGAAACTGCCGGGAAGCACTTGCCGGTCAAAGTCCACCGCCAGCATTTTGAGTCCTTTGTGGACCGGTTTGTAGCGCGCCATGGAGAGCTCCCGTTTGCAGATGTACTTGAAGCGGAATTATGCTATAGGGCGCCATGTATTGACAGTATTTCGGGAATTAATTCTACACCCTCAACATTCGCGTTAACCGGCCGAGGGGCGCACAGCGACCCGAAGGTCCGTATTGAGCGCGCGGTTATGCCGCAACTTCGTTTGGAAGCTTCCAGCCAGGAAACGCCAAAACACCCGGATGACACTTAAGCGCTGTGGCCAGAGTTTTTGCCCGCTCAACACCCAACCGAACACGATCATTTTCGATGGCCGAAATGGTGGCTTGGGAAATGCCAGTAAGCTCAGCAAGCTGATTTTGGCTTAGCTCCTGAAGCTCGCGGAGAATGCGAACCGACTCGCCCACCGAGACGGAAATGCGTTTTTTAGCAGGACGATATTCTTTCATTTTATGGTCTCCGATAATCATGCGCCGTTAGGGATGCAACCTGAAACAGAAGGTTTTCTGTATCAATGCGGTAGATCACGCGCCACTGAAGCCCGATTCTGGAAGAGCGGTAACCGTGCCATTCACCCGAAAGAGCTTCATCATGAAACCCTTTAATGAGGCGGAGTCCCGGTGGGCCCGATATCGCCACGATGTCTTTCCATTTCTCGTACCGTTTGAGAATGTCTTTAGGTATCGCTTTAACCTGTTTATCGACCCTACGGTGCTCTTCGACTCGCCACATGCTATATTGTGGCTATATCTATTATAGCATGTCAAGGAAGATGGCCATTGTTGCGGCATAACGTTCGCGTTGAGGCGGGTGTGCTGCGAAGCAGCACACGTCGCTCTCGAACGCGGTGCTGGGCATCATTCCTTAAGCTTGACCAAGCGCACTTGGAGTTCACAGCCGACCGCTTGAGCATAACGCTTAAGAGTTTCGAGCGAAGGGGCATGCTTCCCTGCGGACTCAAGCCTGGATATAGCACTCTTTGTGGTACCCATACGCTGCGCTACTGCGTCCTGTGTTAGACCTGCGCGAACACGCGCCTTGAGCATTTGACTTGCGACTCGATACTCAAGCTCAAGCGCCTCGTATGCTTCAGAAAAGCCTTTTCGAGTTTTAGCCTTCGCCAGAAATTGTTTGTGATCGTGAGCAACCGGTTTGTACTTGAGATTAGCCATTTTTCAACTCCTTGACGTGCTTACGCGCGAGCTTTAGATCGTGCTCTGGTGTTTGCTGAGTCTTCTTGATGAAGGCGTGAACCACAACAATGCGTTTGCCCAAAAGAAAACAGTAGAAGGAGCGACCAATTCCAGCCTTTCCACGCGGCCTCAACTCAATGAGACCTTCGCCGAGCGCTTTTGAATGAGGCATACGCAGGTTCGGGCCGTGATCTACAAGTAGTTCAGTCAAACGAGCGTAGTCGGCCAATATATCGACTGGCCACGACTCGACTTCAGCAAGAACCCGCTCGTGGAAATATTCGATTTTGTACGACATGGTGTAATGTTAGCATAAATGCTAACCTCTCTGCAGCGAGGACGGCCTTGGTGTATTACGTTTTACATTACCGCTCACCGAAGGCGAGTCCGGTGCATGTAAAGGTTAGGCGTCGGTATTTGGATTTCGAGCATGGAACTCACTGTCCCGGCAGGGGCTGCCAAAGTTCGACCTTGTTGCCCTCTGGGTCCATGATCCAACCGAACTTCCCGTACTCGGAATCGTCGGTCTTCTCCAGAACGTTACATCCTTCGTCCCGTAGTGCCTGAAGTACAGCGGCCAAGTCTTCGACGCGATAGTTGATCATGAAGGTCGACTTGCTTGGTGCGAAGTGCTCACCATCGGCGGCGGCGATGGACCACACTGTCATTCCTTTTGTCGGATTGCCCGCTGCATCGGTCCAGGTGAACGCAGTGCCTCCCCATGTCTGGACATCGATTCCCAGGTGCTGCTTGTACCAAGCTCGCAGTGCGGCAGGTTCGTTCGCGCTGAAGAAGATTCCGCCGATACCTGTGACTCTCGTCATTTGGGCCTCCGAAGTGTGACCAAGGTGTAGCGTAATGCGTTTGCGATACCTAACGAGGGTTGAGCGGGTTGTTAGGATTCATTGGTGTCAGACAGAGTGAACTCTATACCACCAAACCGTTTTGCGATTACGTTGTACGTAAAGCATGCAAGTCGCGTAAAGAGATACCCAAAGAACCCGTACAAAAGAGGCGCAAACAAAAAGAACAGTGCGGGAAACTTAGGGCCTACGTGGCCTTCTGGGCCAGGACCTGTGCCTCCAACAAAAAGCATGATAATGCCAATGATAAGTAAGGGGATGGTTAACACCATATAAGAGATCGCGAATACTTTGCTCGTTTGATGGCCTGACACATTTGAAATTTGTTTCTTCATGGAGCCCCCTTTTAGAATCCTAATGTTTGTATTCACCGGCGGCCTGCGCTTTTTTGCTCAGGTCCGGTGGAATGATGGGTTATGCTTGCCTATAGCTTGCATCGGTTTTCTAGGCATCGTCCAGTTTCTGGACATGGAGACTGAACAAATGCCGGGCACACACGTTCTACGCAGCGAGAGGTTGTTTCACTTTCCCATTGTGATATGTATTTTCGATTGATTGAAGTATTACTGCCACCCATGCGACAACCACAACACCCGGCTCGAACTGAAGCACAATCGGAATCAGTTTCGCAAGAATATAGGTCATTTCGACCTGATATTAGGCTAGTACTTTTGCTCGTGTCGGAGTTGACGCTTATGTAGGCACATCCGCTGACTATAAATGCAGCGAAGAAAAGGCCAATAACAGGCCGCATGTTCACTCTCCTTTGCAAACATAACGTTCCAGTTGAACCGCCGAAGGGGCGCGCAGCGAACCGAAGGTCGACTCGAACCGGGAGTTAAGCCTTGAGCTCGGAAATGACACGCTCCAAAAAGGAGAGATGTTGTTCATAAAGGGTTCGAGCTGTTGTGCCTTCACGGTGCCCCGGCATTTTTGCGTGGACCCGCTGTGCTTGATTGTAAACAAGCCTCTCAACTTCAGATATTTTTGCAAGAGACTTCCTCAGTGATTTGTATTGTGATTGGCCCCACTCATGATTAATGCGCGCCAAGCGCTGAAAATCTTTAGGTCCATATTGTTCTTTCCGAAGAGATACAGACTCTCCACGAACATCAAGAGGCGCTTCGTGGTCACCGCTGATTCGGACCCGCGTTGGTGAAATAGCTTCAACGTACGAATAATCGTCAAGCGCTCGAACACTTTCGAGTGTTTTCATAAGCCCAACAATATTCTCGGCATTGTGCACAGATACGAACAGTATTGGTTCTTCTGAGGGGAATGGATCGAAACCACCCACTGCAAAACGAAGCTCAATATCCTGACCGTGCGTATCATATGATTCGAGAAATCCTTCGAATGACATATTCAAGGGATCAAGGCCTAACGAGGGTGTAGAAAAACTACTGGGAATTGGTTGAGGGGTAAAAATAACAGTGTCACAAACCCCCTCCCAATATTGAGATCATCGATCCAAAGCGAAACTAGGAAGTAGATTTTCTTCAGCATTGATGTGTGAATTTCCAAATTGATTAATTCTACAGCGTCAACGTTCGCGTTGAGGCGCGTGTGTTGCGAAGCAGCACGCGTTGCTCTCGAATGCGTTGTTCGGCCCCATAGCTACTTGTTGCGTGAATGACGTGCCACGTACCTGCGAAGCACACTATCCATTAATGACTGCCAGCCCTTGCCCATAGACTTGAAGTAAGCAACGACCTCTGGGCTATAGCGAATTGAAACGAGCGCTTTCTTTTTTTCCGATTTTGGCCGTCCGCGTATTGCACGTAGCGGAACCATGGATTTAAGCTGCTTTGGCGTGAGCGGTGGCGCATCGGGGTCACGTCGCGCTGCCGCTGTAATGGCTTTATCCTCTGCGGCTGTGGGCATAAGAATTGTAGGACGCTTAGCAGTTTTCGACATAGTGTTTCACCTCGCGACGATTGGCGCGGCGCACGCTTATAACTCTTGCGGAATCTGCATTTTTAAATTGTAAAGACAGTACGTCTATGACTCGGATGAGTTAACGTTACTCAACGTTTATTGTCTTGTACTTTCTCAATAACGATGGCGTATCGCATAGGAACCTCATTTCTTCAGATCAGATTGTTTGAGAATGCTACTTAACGTTTCCGGCGCAAGCTCATCGCTGGATTTCCCCGCAACTGTTACGCGGCCGGGTTGTTGGATTGCTTCAATAGCCTATGGATGCCACGCATGGCGATAAGCAAAACCAACCGTCATCTTTAAGCATTCGCAGCACTCCACTAACTTTAGATACCAGTTCGCTATTCCGTGGACAAGAA
>JACQEQ010000369.1 GCA_016200445.1 Gammaproteobacteria bacterium
CCGGGTTCTGTGCCACCAGCATAAAGCCAGTCGCCGCCGACCAGGTGGTTTTGCCGATATTTTTGAATTGCACCATCACATTGTATTCACCGCCCGGATTCATCGCCGACGGCACCACCTGAGAAATAAATTTGACGCGATTCGATCCGCTCTCGACCACCACGCGATGCGCCGGCGTCGGCGGACCGAAAAAATGTTCGTCATGCTGCATCTGCCACTGAAAATCGTGCGAGCCGGATTGCTGCGGCGCGGTGACGCGGAATTTGAAGGTTGCGGTATCGCCGGGCGCGACTTTCTCGGCGTTTTCCAGCTCCACACGTTGTGCCGACCAAATACGCTGCCGTGCGGCCAGCGCATAACCCTGTGCGCGGCTCCAGGTATTGACACCGGTGTTTTTGACTTTCATCGTGACGCTGTAGCTCTGGCCCATTTCCATGGCCTCGGGCGCATCGGCGCTGATGATTTCGGCGCGATCACCGGCCGCACTGGCGTCGGGCTCGGCGGCAGCGCTCAAACCGCAGGCTAGCCACAGCGGCAACACCAGAGCAAAACAGGTTGAAAACAACGAGTGAGTCGAACGCATAGTTGAATCCATTTGATAGTGAAAGAAGTAACGCAACTACAGCCCAGCACTATATTTAGCACACGCTGACGCGTTGTGCTGACGGTCGCCCTAACCACCCCGGCCAAATCCGCAGTGCTAAATAATATCGGCGGCTTGTCGATAAGTTGAATGTGCGGGATGGAATTTTGATCGTAGCGCGCCATGAAGTGCGCGCAGGTGCCTACCGCTAACATGAACGAGGGTGTCGTAGTGACTCTGCAAGATCTACTCAGCCATGAACTCATCAACCGGCTTACCGTTCGTCAAAAAATTTGGAGCGGGTTCGGTTTTATTCTGGCCATCTTGGCGGTGGTTGCATCGATACCGTTGCTCACATTTACCGATGTGCAAAGCAAGGTGTCGCATGTTACCAACGAAGTGCAACCGGCGTTGATCGCGTCGGAAGAGCTGGCCAAACATATGAACGAAGCGTCGGCGCGGCTGGGATTTTTTCTCACCAGCGAAGATGATCACAATCGTGAGGAATATCGAGACGCCGTCGCCAAGATCGACGACGACATCAAAAAATTGCAAGAAAATGCTTCCATCGCAGACGATGAGGAGTCTGTGAAAATGGTCGAGAGCATTGTCCTCGACGTTGCAAAATTTAAAGAGCACGGTACGCAAGCCATCGATCTAGTCACCCACGTTAGCAAGAACTATGCGGCAATGGCTTACGCTGGGCAGTATCTCAATCCGACATCGCAAGAGATGTTGCAGATTATGAGTGCAATGTTGCAATCAGAAGCGGAAGAGAAAACTACTCCGCAACGAAAAAAAATGCTCATGGACCTTGGCGACCTACGCTATACGTGGGCCAACATGATGGCGCAGTTGCGCAGCTATTTGATCTTAGGTTCAGACGATTTTCTAAAAACGATTTATGAATTTGGCGAAACCTCGGACACCATGGTCAAGCGTCTTAAGGGCCAAGAGAACATCATGACGTTCGATCAGCTTGATGGCATGGAGCGCTTGATTACTTTGCGCAAGGAGTTCATTAAAAATCTGGACGGGCTGGTTGCTATTCAAAAAAGCGGCAAGCGGCGCATGGACTCCCATCTGATCCGCACGGAAGTCGGCCCGCTGCTTGACCGTGTAATCAAAAACTTGAACACCTTGGTGGAAAAACTAGTGACCCGCACTAACGGCATCAGCAAGTCGCTGAACACCCGTCTTGATGCGGCCGTGGCGTTGATCTTGGTATTGTTTGTCGTCGGCATTGCCGCTGCTGGACTGGTGGCCTGGATCATCGACGCGTTGATTACCGTTCCGCTGCAACGCGCGGCGCTGGCGATGCAAGACATCGCCGAAGGCGAGGGCGATCTGACGCAACGGCTCAGCGTCAAAGGCAACGACGAAATCGCGCAGATGTCGACGGCGTTCAATCAATTCGCGGCCAAGATTCAGGAGGTCGTATCACAAGTCACGGGCTTCACGGCGCAACTCGCCTCGGCCGCCTCGCAAATGGCGGCGATCACCGAAACCACCAGCGCAGGGGCCAAGACTCAACATGAACAAACCGATCAAGTCGCCAGTGCCGTCACGCAAATGGGTTCGACCGTGCAAGAGGTCGCCCGCAACGCGGGTGAAGCGGCCAATGCCGCCAATCATGCTGATTCCGAAACCGCGAATGGCCGCGATGTAGTCAGCAAGACGGTGAATTCCATCAATGATTTGGCACGCGAGATCGACAGCGTCTCGCAGTCGATCAACCGCCTGTGCACCGACAGCGACAACATCGGTAAGGTGTTGGATGTGATCAAGAGCATTGCCGAACAGACCAATTTATTGGCCCTGAATGCGGCGATTGAAGCAGCGCGCGCCGGCGAGCAAGGGCGTGGATTTGCGGTGGTGGCCGATGAAGTGCGCACGCTGGCGTCGCGCACGGCGCAGTCGACCCGCGAAATTCAACAGATGATCGAAAGCCTGCAAACCGGGTCGCGCGAAGCCGTTAAAGCGATGGACGGTGGCCGCGCCATGGCCCAGGCCACGGTGAAGCAAGCGGCGGCGGCGGGTGAGTCGCTGGATGTAATTGCCGGTGCCGTGAGCACCATCACGACCATGAATTCGCAAATCGCCACCGCGATGGAAGAGCAAAACGCAGTGGTTGAAAACATCAACAGGAACATCGTGAGCATCAGCATGGTGTCTGATCAAACCGCTGAGGGCGCACAACAAACGGCCAAAGCCAGTGACCAGTTGTCGCATCTGGCAGTCGACTTGCAAAAGCTGTTGGCACAATTTAAAACCTAACGAGCAGCCGCGTGCGCATCGCGCACCCGGCGAGTATCATTGCCGCTTCCGTTACTGCCCGAGGAAGCAATGCTGATACTGCGTGGTCCTGCGGCGCTGTCCGCTTTCCGTATTGAAAAATTACTTGCGCTGGCGCAACGCATTTGCCCCGGCGTGATTCGCTTGCGCGCCGCGCAGATGTATTTCGTGGCGGTCGAAAGCACCCTGTCTGCCGACGAGCAGCGCCGCCTCGAACAGCTGCTGGAATTCGATACGCTGGCACCCGTCCAGGATGCGCACGAACAGCTACTGCTGGTGGTGCCGCGTGTTGGCACAATCTCGTCGTGGTCGAGCAAGGCAACCGATATTGCGCATAACTGCGGTCTGACGAAAGTGCAGCGGATCGAACGCGGTACTGCGTATTACCTGTCGACGGCGGATCAGACGCCGTTGACCGGCGAAGCGAGTCGCGATCTGAGCGCAGCGTTGCACGACCGGATGCTGGAGTCGGTGCTGTATGCGCTGGATGACGCCGAAGACTTATTTAGTTCCGCCGCACCGCGCCCGTTGGTGCGCATCGACATCTTGACCGGCGGCCGCGAAGCGCTGGAACGTGCCAACCTTGACATGGGCTTGGCACTGTCGGCCGACGAAATCGATTACTTACTGGAAAATTTCTTGTTATTGGAGCGCAATCCCAGCGATGTCGAGCTGATGATGTTCGCGCAAGCCAACTCGGAACACTGCCGCCACAAAATTTTCAATGCCGATTGGATCATCGACGGTAAGGTGCAGCAGCATTCGTTGTTTGCGATGATCAAGCACACCCATCAAACGCATCCCGGCGGTGTGTTATCGGCCTACAGCGACAACGCAGCCGTAGTTCAAGGCGCACGCGCGGGACGTTTTTTCCCTGATCCGGTCACGCGCGAATACCACGCGCATAACGAAGACGTGCACGTGTTGATTAAAGTCGAAACGCATAACCATCCGACTGCGATTTCACCGTTCCCCGGTGCCGCCACCGGTTCGGGCGGCGAGATTCGCGACGAAGGCGCGACCGGGCGCGGCTCCAAACCCAAGGCAGGGCTGGTGGGCTATTCGGTGTCGAATTTGCGTATTCCCGGTGCCGGGCGGCCCTGGGAAATTAATTATGGCAAGCCCGGGCACATCGCCTCGGCGCTGCAAATTATGTTGGAGGCGCCGCTGGGCGCGTGTGCCTTCAATAACGAATTCGGGCGGCCGGGTATCGCCGGATATTTCCGTACTTACGAGCAAG
>JACQEQ010000370.1 GCA_016200445.1 Gammaproteobacteria bacterium
ACCTGCATTCAGTCCTATGAAATATAGGTCAAACGCTCCCTTACGCAGAGCGAGAATCTCGGCGTTGAGAGCTGCCCGCATTCCAAGTCACGTGAAGCAAAAATGACACTGACCCATTCGTCCGAATCGAAAAATAATTCGCTTGCGGCACGCAAATAAAAACGGCCGGGGCACTGCACCCGGCCGTTTTTTACTTCAATCCCTTTGTATTACTTACCGGCCCAGGCGGTGTAGCCGTCGGTTTTCTTGCTGGTGCCGTCTTCGTAACCAGCGTCATAGGCCTCATTCTGGCGTTGCTCTTCGACTTTTGGGTTATGCAAAAAACCCGAGGCCCAACCTACAAGGTAGTCACGCGCTACCTTGGCTTTTTCCATTTTGTCGATGGTCTGGTAATACACGCTGTTCATCGTCGGACTCCTGTTGAGTGAAATCAGGTGAAATTGGATGCAGTGATATTAGCTCACCGCCACGAATTTGTAATTGCTTCAGGGCTATCACCAACGAGATAGGATGCTATTACCAATGGCGGGGCGCATGCCCCTTATAATCGCCGCATAACGGAGACAAGCCATGACCCAAACACCCCCGCCAATCGATACACTGGTACCGCCATACACGCTACGCGAAGTGAAGCCGCACAGCTTCATTTACGAAATCGAACATGCACTCACACCCGGGATTTGCCAGGAAATCATCCGGCGCTTTGAAGCCAATCCTGCCCAGCAATATGCAGGGCGTGTCGGCCAGGTAGCACAGCATGACGTTTCGATCACACGCTCGACCGATCTGGCCGTCAGCGGCAATACCGCCTGGGCTGATATCGATCAAATTCTGATGCGCTCGACCGGCTTGGCGGTGCGTACCGTGCGCGAACAATTTCCGTTCTTCAATGGCCGTTTCAAAGACCTGGGTTACAACGTGCAACGCACCGGCGCGGGCGAGTTTTATCACTGGCACATCGACGGCGGCAGCCACGAATTTAGCCAGCGGCAATTAGTCGTAATCTGGTACCTCAATGACGTGCCTGGCCCCGGCGGTGAAACCGAGTTTTTATTTCAGGATGTGAGAATCAAACCGCAGGAAGGGAAAATGCTGTTGTTTCCACCATTCTGGACGCACGAGCATCGCGGCGCGATGTTGCTGGCGGGCGTGAAATACATCGCGACGACTTGGGTGGTGTTTGCATGAGGAAACCTGCATGAACTACGTTTTGATCATCCACGAAGTGGCCGATTATGCCGCGTGGAAAAAAGTTTTTGATACGGCAGCGGCGATCAGAAAAGCCGCCGGCGAACAAAGCTATCAGGTGCTGAACTACGAGCATGACAATAATAAGATCGTGCACTTCTCGCGCTGGAAATCTTTAGCTGGCGCGAGAAGTTTTTTTGAATCGCCTGCGTTGATCGAAATTCGCAAGAAGGCGGGGGTGAAGGCGCCGGAGTTTATTTATCTCAAGCAACTTGAGGAGGGTATTCTCTAATCGATGTGTTGGGCATCCCATCAACCACCCCGTCCGCCGCGCGTCCACCCCTGCTTTGTTCAAAGAGGCGCGGGATGGTTGCGCAACTCGAATTAACGGCCTTTCTTGTTTAGCTGAAAGGAACTCCAAATTATAAGGCGAGATTGGTCGCGGCTTCCTGAATCGTTTCCGCAGTCAGCGATGTGTCGCCGGCGGCCTTGAGTGCGCCATGGATCGCCTGCACCGCGCCGCAATAATCTTCTTCATCAATGTTTTTCACCTGCTGTTCGCGCGAGCGATTACAGGCGGTTTTTGCGTTAGCGTTATTTGGCTCGGCTGCCGCAAGTATCGGTGCGTAACGCCACAACATGCCCTGTTGACCCTCGATCTCGACAATTTGTTTTTGAATCGGCATCCGCACTGCATTGTCGAGCCGGTTAAATGCCAACATCCAGGCAAATATCCCGGCGGCGCTGGCGGGCAATAACAATACCCACGTGGTTTTCAAAAATAATTCGTATTCGGCTCGCCCGCTCATCCAAGAAAAATAGGCAATCGCGAATCCGGCGCCGTAAATCGCACAGGCGACCGTAATGCCGATGAGTTTGGATTTTCCCTGCACGGGATAAATTTTTTTCTTGTAATCGAACTGCGCCAGATCGTAGGTTTTCTCGAATTGCTGCAACAGTTCGCGCCGCGAACGGCGCTGGTCTTTCGCTGTTTTTGACATTAATTAGCCCACATCCAAAACAATTTTTCCTTGCATGCCGCCCTGTTCGATCAATTGATGCGCATGCGCCGCGTCTTTTAGAGGCAGCACCTCGGACACCGATACGCTGAGCTGACCGCTATCGAACCACGCCGCACCCTGCTCGAGTATTTGCGTTTGCCGCTGCCGCGCCGCGTGCAGCTGCATGAACATCGGCGTCAGCATCAACTCGAACGACACGCGCAAATTTTTATCGCGTGCGATTTTCCAATCCACGCTGCCGTCCGGCTGCAACAGGGTAACCACGTCGCCGTAAACACGTGCGGCCGCAAAGCTGCGCGCAAAAGTTGCGCCACCTACGGTATCGAACACCAGGTTTGCGCCGCCAGCGCGACTCCACGCGGCCACTTCGGCAACAAAATCCTGCTGCCGGTATAAAATGACATGCTCCGCGCCTAGCGCATGCACGAATTCCGCCTTGGCTTGCGAACCGACCGTGGTGGATACCCGTGCGCCGGCACGTCGTGCCAACTGCACCGCAATGTGCCCTACACCGCCGGCACCGGCATGAATCAACACTTCGTCGCCCGTGCGCACCTGCGCGCGTTCATGCAAGGCTTCCCACGCCGTTAACAGCACCAGCGGCACCGCTGCGGCATGTATAAAATCGAGCGAGGCTGGTTTGCGAGCGGCGTAGTGCTCGTCGAGCACGCAATATTGCGCGTAATTTCCGGGCGCCCCACCGATGCCGCCGTTGCAGAAATACACCGCATCGCCGGCTTTAAATCGCGTTACTTGCGCACCGGTTGCATCGACGATACCAGCGCCGTCGCAACCTAAAATCGCCGGTAGTTGATCGGGATAATAGGTACCGCGCTTGCGTAATTTAGTATCGACGGGATTGATGCCCGCCGCTTTGATGGCCACTCGCAGCTGATGCGGATGTTGAATGTCAGGCACGGGCAGGTCGCGCCACTGCAACACTTCCGGTCCGCCGGCGGCTGTCATGACGACGGCGTGCATTACGCCACCAACTCAACGGCGCCGACCGCCGTACGCGCACGCTCGAAACGCGCACGCAACACATCGGCATGCGCCGATGGCACCGGCCCGATGAAACACCACTGACGTAATAACAGCGGGACTTGTGCGGCGTCTTGGGTTTCACCGGTCCTCATCCGCCGCGCCAATTGATCGACCTGATATTGCATGCGCTGCGCACGATATTCCGGCGGCGACTCGATACCGGTGGCGATTTCCAGCCGCAAACACAGCAGCTCTTTGCTAGCGAGGTTTTCTTGCGCGCGCGCCAAGTACTGCGCGGCAATATTGTCACGCTGCGCACCTTGTAACCCATGCAGCGTTTCTGCTGCGGTTTGAAAGCGCGCGTTCAGCAGCTGCTCGACATCGTCAGACAACGATACCAGCGCCTGCCACGCCTCTTGCGCGGTCAACATATGCGTGGCCGCAACGTCGCTGGTTAAAACGCCTGACAGCAGACGTTCCGCTGCATTTTCAAGCACGTTACACAGTTCGACCTTACGCTCGAACAAGCGCGCGTTTTGTTCGCGCTCGTGCTGCTGTGCAGATTTTTCCTGTTTCTCGAATTCCCGGCAGGCACGCTGAAATTGCTGCGTAATGTCTCGCTCCGCCTCTTTAGGCAATGGCCCGGCCCGCTCAAAATCGGCTTTAGCCTGCTGCACTTTGGCGTGTGCCTGCCGCAACGCCTCGCCCTGCAAACGCGCGAACTCCGCCACTTGGGCGCACAACGCCTGCGCACGCACCAAGTATTCCTGACGCTGTTGATCTTGGGCCGCATGTGCCGCCTCGCGTTGCGCAAAAATCCGGTCGCTGGCGGCACGAAAGGTATTCCACAAACTGTTCGATTCCGCCGATTGGCCAATCAACTTCCACTGGTTTTGCAACTGTTTGGCCGTAGCGATCGCGTCTTTGAGTGCCGGGCTGTCGGCAAGCACGTCTTTCACCGTATCCGCGAGCTGCTCCATGCGGCGTATCAAGGTTTCCTTTTTTGACTTATTGAGCTTTCTTTCGGCGCTCAAACGCGCCGCCAAATCGTCCATTACCACACGAAAGCGTTTATTCAACGTGTTGCTCAGCGCGCGATCCACCGCCCCGATGCCGTTCCATTCCAGCCGGGCCGTGCGCAGCAGCTGCTCGATTTTTTTCCAATCGGCATTTTCCCAATCGGTTTGCGCGATGAACTGCTCTAATCCATCGCAGATCGCCGTTTTTTGCGCCGCATGTTGTTTGCGTTGTTCGCGCTCGCGGGCAAAAAACACTTCGCATGGCGCATACGCGGCATCGCAAGCATTCTTAAATCGTTCCCATAACGCTTTGGCACCGGCATTATCGGTCGCACCCAGCTCCTTCCACTGATCGCGCGCGGCGCGAATCTTGTCGGCGATGTCGTGGTAGTCGCGCTCCAGATCGGGCGCCTGTTGTAACTGCGACGCCAGACTTTCCATTTCTGCGGCCAGGCTTTCTTTCACTGGCGCGCCGGCCCAGCGTTTCCACGACCACAGCACGCGGACATTTTTCGCCGCCGCTTGCCACTGCCGGTACACCTCTTGTTTACGCAGCATGGCCGCATCGGACGCGGGCAAACTGTCGTAGAGCTGTTGCGCTTCGCGATGCAATTCGGCGGCGGCATGGGACTGGCCGTCTTCGGTCGCTTGCGCAATTTCGCTCACCAAGCGCATGAAAGTTGCGAGATCGTCTTTTACTTTTTGAATTTGCTGCGCACGGCGTGCGCGCAGTTGTTCCAGCGCGGCGCGGATGCGCTGTTCAGCCGCACAGTCGAGCACGAAATGCTGCGGGCGCACGACCGCAGCTAACTGTTTTTCAAAACCTTTGATGTCACGCTCAGCAACTATTTCGGCTGATGTCAACGTCGCTTGCACGCGCGCTTCGATCTCCAGCAAGGCTAAGTTGGCCGTGTGGTAATGCGGGATATCGCGCCCCACCGCTTCAACTTGTTGCACGAGCCCAACGAAACGTGCACGCCAGGACTCTTCCTCGTTGCCCGTCAAACCACCTGCTTCATCCCATGCCGTACGCACCACACGCAAGGCATTGGACAAAGCCACCTCATCGCCGGCTACAGGTGCCGATTGTTGTCTTATATCGCGTAGCAGCCGCTCCAGTTGCTCGCACAACTCGCCTTTGCGCAACAGCAAAATATCACGCTGCGCGGCTGCCTCACGCTGTTCGCGCAACGCCTGCTCGTGCTGGGCAAACGCAGCATCGAATGCTGCACGCGCTGCTGCAAAGCGGGCTGCAATGTCAGCATCAAGCACGCCGTCTTTGACCGCATCCCATTCCGCGTTAATTTTCTGCCAATCGGTTTCAATCGGAGCCAGTCTGGCAGCAACCACGGTCCAGTCGGTAACGCGCGCCAATGCCTCCAACGCCGCACACGCAAGACGCGCCTGCTGACGCAAGCGTTTGGGGCGTTCCTCATCCGCAGCCATCTGTTCGAGTTTTTCACGTGCTGCAGCGCACACCCGCTTGTCTTTCATACGCGCCTGTTTCGCGACGCGCTCTAACGTGGATTTCTGTTTAATGCGCGCCACAGCGGCATAGCGCAGTTCGGGGTCGGCGTCTTGTAGTGCGATGTCGCCCAGCAAGGCCTCGCGCTCGACGCGTTGCAACGCGGCACGCCGCAGCTCGCTTTCGACTCCGCGCCGTGCAATCTCTTCAATCAACTTGAGGTCGCTGGTTGCGGACAGGCGCAGTAAGCGATCCGCAAGCGCAACCGGGCTGCGCTCAACACCGCATAACAGTTGCGTGTAGCGCTGGGCGGCGGCGGCGCGCACTTCCTCACTCGTATCGGTTAGCGCAACACTCGCCAACGCATCCAGATCGGTAATCCGTTTTAATGCTGCAGCTCGCACCTCGGCGTCCGCATCGGCACGCAGCACCTGCATCAACGCCTCGCGGTCTTCAGCGCGCGCAAGATTTAAATCCTGTACCGCGCGTTTGCGCACCAGCGAATCCTTGTGCTGCCATTTCGGCTTAAAAAGGGCTTTGAAAATCATATTCGCGCTGCCTTGTTGGTAAACAATCGCCGGTATCATACACCAAGCATTTCGCCCGGCTGACGCGTTTGGCAATTCAAAATATCTAGGCTTGACGACGCGTCGACGCCCCGATAATGTCACGCCCGCACGTCCCCCATAACTGCCAGAGGAGAACATCATGAAAAAAGCATTCGTATTGGCTGCATTGTTCAGCATCGCGCCGCTTGCGATGGCCGGTAAAACCTACCAAGTCACCGGCCCGATCATCTCCATCGACGACAAAACCATCGTGGTAGAAAAAGGTAAGGACAAGTGGGAAATCGCGCGCGACGCCGCCACCAAAGTCACCGGCGATCTGAAAGTCGGCGAGAAAGTCACCATCGAATACAGCATGACCGCCGCATCGATCACTGCGAAAGAAGCCAAAAAGAAGTAATTTTTCTTTCTACTAAATAAAAATCCCGCGTAGCGGTAGTGCTATGCGGGATTATCTCTTCACTAAATCAAAACTCTAACGCCGTACCAACGCCCCATCGACAATTTTAACTTTGTCGCCTACCAGTAATCCTGGGTCGTTATCCAACCGCACTGTTCGGGTCGCACCATCCTCCATACGGACATTGACATTAATGCTGCGCGTTTTGTGCATGTTCTGTTCGATCTTGTTTCCCGCGACTGCACCACCCACGGCCGCGACGACCGTCGCCAGCGATTTGCCCTGCCCTTCGCCGACTTGATGCCCCACCACAGCGCCGGTAATACCCCCGGCTATCGCTCCCAGGCCCGAAGCCTCGCTGGCTTTTTCCACCACACGCACTGATTGAACCACTCCGCAATTTGCACATACCGGCGCAAGTTCCGCTTTTTTTGTAACCGTCTCTGATTTGCTTGCGGCAACTGGTGCGCTTGGTTCCGCCGTTGTCGCCGTCTTGGCAGCAACATTAGATTTAGAGTTGGCGGTGGGTATCAAACCCGTCATCACGCCGATTCCCACCACGCTAAATAAAATCAGCGCGACAGCTGCCGCGATAATCAGCGGGTGCGCTTTTACTTTGCTGGTATAACTCCGGACCATAGGATGGGTGGTGGTGTTCATAAATAGGTGCCTCACTTACGATTTTATTGACTTGAAGAGAGTATACAACGATGACCTTAAGCTTGGTTTAATCAAAAAATTCCCGCCTAAAATATTTAGGTACGATTAATCTCACCCGCGTCGCGCGCTGACTGAATTGCGGCAATTCAAGGTAAATAATACCGGTAGATTTGCGAGCAAAGTTACGGGTAATCCCGGCGTATAGGGCTCGCCGGTTAAAAAGCAGGCGTTTATACTGCGGCTTATTCTTTGACGGGCGTATAGCGTTTTGCACGAGCTGCATACCAGGAGAAATTTGAGAGGCGGGAATATTTTATGTATCTAGAGCATTTTGGATTAACCGACAATCCTTTTACGTTAATTTCCGATCCGCGCTATCTTTATCTCAGTAAAATGCACGCGCGAGTGAAGGCCTATATCGAGTACGCCACTCAGGTACAAGATAGCCTGGTCATTTTCACCGGCGAGATCGGAACCGGCAAAACAACGTTGATCGCCGATGCCGTATCCCGCATGGCCAAAAATATCGTCGTCGCAAAAATTCACCAAACAAAACTGTCCGACACCGAATTTCTGCAGGCGATTCTTCAGGAGTTCGGCGCAGATCCGCAAGGCACAGAACGCGCGGCACTGCATACCCAGCTGCGCAAACACTTCGTCGAAATCGAACAAAAAGGAAAAAAAGCACTTCTAGTTATCGACGAAGCGCAAAACCTTGACCCTACGCTGTTCGAAGAAATTCGTTTTCTGATTGATCTGGAATACAAGAATAAGAAATTAGTCAACATCGTATTGCTCGGCCAACCGGAGCTTAATGAAGTAATCGACGCGCCGAATATGGAAAATCTCATGCAACGCGTACGCCTACGCGCACACATTGGGCCATTGGCATCATGGGATATTCTTGCCTATATAAACCACCGTTTAAAAATCGCTGGCGCCGCACCTTCCGCAGAAATTTTTTCGGAATCGACCATACCGGTCATCTTTGAATATACCGGCGGCAGACCTCGCGCGATCAACATTCTGTGCGACTACGCACTCACCACTGCGTTTATTGAACATCAATATATGGTCACCGAAACTATATTGCGCACGGCGATCAGCGAGTTGCAGTGGGTGCCTTACGAAAAAAAATATGGCGCAATGCAAATGCAAAGCCCCCCATCGAAAAACCGGAAATTGCCCGCCAGTATCGTCGTGCGACATGAAAATTCGTTCGTCGGAAAATTTCTCGTTGATAAGGAATTCCTAAATATTGGCCGTAAGTCAGACAATGATATTGTCCTTGAGGATCCATTGGTGAGCAGACACCACGCCCAAATTTTCACCAAATACGGCACGTCATTTTTACGGGATTTAAACAGCGCAAACGGAATATTTATCGAAGATCTTCAAATCGAACTTCAAGAATTATTGGACGGGCTGACATTTAAAATCGGTAGCCACACGTTGACCTATCAAACCGAAGAAATTCCGCAAAAAGAAAACGACACCGACTTCGTAAACGGCAGATCAGGAAAAATATTGCAGTACCCGCACCAGACCGTACCGGCACGCATTGTCAGATAACTTATTCTGGCGCGACGGAGCGATTTGCTGCGCCAAGAGTAACCCGAGATAAAAACACGGATCGGGGGCCGGGAAAACACGCCCTTGCGGTGGAGCTCAGCGGCTTCATTTCATGCAAATTCCCGCCTTACGGACCTGTTGACTCGTGGGTGTTTTCGTTTGATGCCGGAGCGGTGGCTGCGATACTAAACTTAACAACTGCCGGTCCCCGACGTTAATACACCAGGTCATTAGCTCAAGCGGTACATCCATGTCAGTGATCGATAAACTGCGATTTCTCGATGTTGAAGAATATCTGCGCAACGAGCAGCGCGCCGAGATTCGCCACGAACTAACATGGCGCTACCCTTGCCTTTACAACGGAGTTATTCAATACATGACTAATCCCACCCGTTTTACACGCCACCTGCGCCGCAACATGACTGATGTTGAACGTCTGCTGTGGCGCCGCCTGCGCGACCGGCAAATCAAGGGCTACAAGTTCCGCCGTCAGCATACGTTCCGCGAATATGTGTTGGATTTTGTGTGTCTCGAAGCGAAAGTCGTTATCGAGTTGGATGGCAGCCAGCATGTCGATGCGCAACCGCACGACGCGGCGCGAGCCTCTGTTCTTGAAGCAGCAGGTTTTCAGGTGTTGCGGTTCCGGAACAATGAAGTATTGAGCAATATTGAGGGAGTGTTGGAAGTCATTTGGCGTGCGTTGCCAGAGGAAATCACTCCACCCCCATCCCGGCCTTCCCCCTTGCAGGGGGAAGGCGATTGATTTGTTGGAGAGTCCAAATTGACGGCTGGCTGCAAACGTTTTTCTCATTCCCCCTGCAAGGGGGAAGGCCGGGATGGGGGTGATCTTTAGTGACCCACCGCACCGTCCTGTTCGATCTTGACGGCACACTTGCCGACACCGGGCCGGATCTTGCCTATGCGTTGAACCGCATTTTAGAAGAGGAGCAGCGTGCGGAGATGCCGTATGAATGCATCCGGCCAAAGGTGTCGCATGGTGGTGCGGCCTTGCTCCATTTAGGTTTCCCGGAATTGAATGTCGACAGTGTCGAATTCGACGCACTGCGCAATCGCATGCTGGCGATCTATCGCGCCAACCTCGCGCGTCATACACGCTTGTTTCCAGGCATGGAGTCGGTGCTTGACACTATCGAAGCGCGCGGCATGAACTGGGGCGTGGTCACCAACAAACCGGCGTGGCTCACCGAACCGTTGTTGGAACAGCTCGATCTCACACGACGCGCTGCCAGTATCGTCAG
>JACQEQ010000047.1 GCA_016200445.1 Gammaproteobacteria bacterium
CACCGCCGCTGGAAGGCGACATGCAATGGATGCTGATCTCGAATATGGCGCTGAATTACACATCGCTTACCGATGTGGGTGCACTGAAGGTGGTTTTATCCGCCTACAATTTCCCGGCGTTTTACGACAAGCAAGCGGCGCGTATCAATGAGTTGCGTATGGAAGGCCTGGAAAGTATAAACGTGGCACCCATGACCTTGATGTTCAACGGCTTGCCTGCGCGCGGGCTGCGCACGCGCCTGGGTATGAAGTGCAGTAAGTTTTCCAGTACCGGTGACATGTATTTATTTGCGGCCGTATTGAACGAGTTTTTCGCGTTGTATGCGTCGATCAATTCGTTTATTCAACTTACGGTCAAAGACGTCGAACGAGGCGAGGAGTTTCAATGGCAGCCGCGAATCGGTCAACAACCGGTAATTTGAACGAAGCCTTGTTGGGTGAATTGCTGGCGCACGGGCGCCAATTCGATTTCTACCAAGCAGTGCGGGTGTTGCTTGCATTGCATCCTGAAGCTGCGACGCCAGGCCGGCACGGTCAGCTTTCTAAGGAAGCGATACGCTTCTGTGCCAACCCAAGTTTAGGTTTTCCCGCATCGGACGTGGAACGCGTAGCGCGCGAAACCGCCAGCGGCGCAGATCTGCCGCCGTATGCAATGACCGTCAATTTTCTCGGCTTGATCGGACCGGCCTCGCCGCTGCCTGCGTATTACACCGAGGAAGCCATTCGCGCCGACATCGACACGGCAATGGCGCGGCATTTCTTGGATATGTTTCACCATCGCCTGACGTCATTCGTTTATCGCAGCTGGGAAAAATATCGCTACATTTTGCAATACCGTCCCGGCGCACGCGATCCGTTTTCCAATCGCATGTTCGCGCTGATTGGTTTGGGTCACGCACAATTACGCAAACACGGTCATATTGAGTGGGCGCGCCTGCTGCCCTATCTCGGCTTGATTGGCATGAAAGTGCGCTCCGCATCGTTGCTGTCGGGCGTGGTGTCGCATTATTTCGGCAACGTGCCGGCGCAGGTGCTGGAATATGTGCGACACAAGACAAGCATTGACCCGATGCAGCGTAATCGATTGGGTGTCGTGAACTGCGCCCTTGGCGTGAGCAGCATGCTCGGAGAGAAGGTGTATGATCTGAATACGAAATTCCGGCTGCGCATCGGCGCATTGGATTTCGCTGCATATCGTGAATTTTTACCCGGCGGCCGCGACTACGCGACGCTGCGTGAGTTGGTCGCGTTTACGTTGGTTGACCAGTTCGAATACGACGTTGAATTACTGCTGCGTGCCGACGATGTGCCGCGCACGACGTTGGCGCGAGATAATCAAACTCGCTTAGGATATTCCACTTGGTTGGGCGATGTGCGGCAGGGGGTAGTCAAGGTAGTGCAAACGGGGGCGGTAGTCTGAGAGCCTGCTCAGGATCTTCCTGGAGGGCGCATTGCGGCGTTAAAATCGAACTCAAAATACTCACATACTGCGTGTATGCTCCGTTTTTGAATTCGATTTTGCCTAGCACTGCATCCTCCAGGAAGATCCTGAACAGGCGCTGACGACACGCTGCTGAAACGGATATTAAATTACGGGGAATCATCATGATCAACGTCGAACTCAAATCGCTCATCGGTAAATTGAACAGCTACGGCAAGACTGCGCTGGAAGCCGCTGCGGGCTCCTGTATTTCACGCTCGAATTATGAAGTCACGATCGAGCACGTGTTGCTGAAGCTGGTCGAAGATGCGGAGCATGACTTTCAATTGATCCTGGCGCATTACGGTATCGACGCCGGGCGCGTACAAAAAGCCATACAACGTTCGGTCGAACGCGAAAAAACCGGCAATCAGGGCAAGCCGGTGTTCTCGCCGCTGCTGATTGAATGGATGCAAGATGCCTGGATGCTGGTCTCGGTGGATTTTGGCCTCGGCCAGATTCGCTCGGGCGCGTTCATCGCGGCCTTAGTATTGAATCCACGCCGCTACGGGTTAGCCGATTATTACGACGAATTGTCCGCCATCGGCGGTGACGATTTACGCCTGCATTTTAAGGATGTGGTCGGCGGTTCAAAAGAAGATGCCGAAGCACGGCTGAGCACGGCCGCCGGCGGCAGGCGATTGATATTCTCGGGCGGCGGCGTAAAAACAATCCGATTTTCGTCGGCGAAGCGGGCGTAGGTAAAACCGCCGTGGTGGAAGGCTTGGCGCTTAAAATCGTCGAGGGCGACGTTCCCGACATTTTAAAGAATGTCGAAATCTTCGGGCTTGACATGGGTTTGTTGCAGGCGGGTGCGAGCGTCAAGGGTGAGTTCGAGCAACGTTTGAAGTCGGTGATTCAGGAAGTAAAGTCTTCCCCCAAGCCGATCATTATTTTCATCGACGAAGCGCACACCTTGATCGGTGCAGGCGGTTCGGCCGGCGGCGGCGATGCCGCCAACTTGCTCAAACCCGCGTTGGCGCGCGGCGAAATGCGCACGCTTGCGGCGACCACCTGGTCCGAATACAAAAAATATTTTGAAAAAGACCCGGCACTTGCGCGGCGCTTTCAGTTAGTGAAAATCGAAGAGCCGTCGGCGGATGAGGCCGTCGTGATCATGCGCGGCCTGCGCGAAAAATACGAAACGTCGCATAACGTGTATGTGCGCGACGATGCTGTGGTAGCCACGGCACAGTTGGCCGCGCGCTATATTTCCGGGCGGCAGTTGCCGGATAAATCGGTCGACCTGCTCGACACCGCCTGCGCGCGCGTCAAGATCAACATCAGCTCCAAGCCGGAGCGCATCGACGAATTGGAACGTCGTGTCAAAACGTTGGAACGCGAACTGGGCGCGATTAGTCGCGATATCGAAACAGGGATTCGCGCAGACAACGGTTCGACCGCTGAATTGCTGCAGCAAATCGCCGCCTTGAATCAAGACAGCGCAACGCTCGAAGTGCGTTGGAAAAAGGAAAAAGAATGGGTCGACCGGATTCTGGATTTACGCAGCAAAATCGCCGCCGCAACCGCTGAAAAAACCGGCGCCATGGGTGCCGAAGCCGGAGCACAAAAGAAAGAGTTGAGCGAAGCCGAGCGGCACTTAGCGGAAATTCAAGGTAAAGACCCGCTCCTGCATTTTGAAGTTAATCCAGATGCAGTGAGTAAAGTGGTTGCTGACTGGACCGGTATTCCGGTAGGCAACATGGTCAAGGACGAATTGGCGTCCATCATGAATTTTGGCGCCAATCTGAAGCAGCGCATTAAAGGTCAAGACCATGCCATCGATGCGCTCGACCGGCGCATTCGCTCGTCCAAAGCGGGTTTGGGCAGCCCGCATGCGCCGATCGGTGTGTTCTTACTGGTAGGCCCAAGCGGCGTAGGTAAAACCGAAACCGGCTTAGGTATCGCCGACATGCTGTTCGGCGGCGAGCGCTTCGTCGTCACCATCAATATGTCCGAGTACCAAGAAAAACACACGGTGTCGCGCTTGATCGGTTCACCGCCGGGTTACGTCGGCTACGGTGAAGGCGGGCAGTTGACCGAGGCGGTGCGTCAGCGTCCCTATGCGGTGGTGTTGCTCGACGAGGTCGAGAAAGCCGATCCCGAAGTGCTGAACCTGTTTTATCAAGTGTTCGACAAAGGTTCGCTGACCGACGGTGAAGGGCGCGAGATTGACTTTAAAAACACGGTCATTTTGCTCACCAGCAATCTGGGCACCGACATCATTACCGAGCTGAGTACCAGCGATCCGCGTCCGGATGTCGACACTATCGCCGAAGCGGTACGCCCGGTGTTGATCAATCACTTCAAACCGGCGTTGTTGGCACGTATGGAAGTGATTCCGTACTTCACCATTTCCAAAGACGCGATGGCCGACATTACCAAGCTCAAACTGAATTCATTGGGCAAGCGCATTCAATCCAGCCAGCGTATTGCGTTTGAATATTCCGATGAAGTCGTAAGTCAAATTGTCCAGCGCTGCACGGAAGTGGAGACCGGGGCGCGTAACATCGATTACATCATTAGCCGTACCTTGTTGCCGCAAATCTCGACGGAAATCCTGCGTATGCTGGGCGATGAGCGTCAGGTATCGACACTCAAAGTGGGTATGGATGCAAACGGCACATTTAGTTTTCAATTTGCATGATGCCGTGATGAATTGACGCTGCTGCGGAGCACGACCGGTATGGATACAAACCAGGAAAACGCGCTACTGGCGATTGACGAGTTGATCAAGATCGGCACCTCGTTGTCGTCCGAGCGCGATCTGAATCATCTGCTGAATATGGTGGTCTCGGCCGCACGGCGCATCACCTGTGCCAATGGCGGTATGGTCTATCTGCTCAACAGTACTAAGACCGATTTGCAGGTCGAGGTATTGCAAAACGATACCGCGTCTTCGGCGGGTGCGCGCGTTGCCAATGTTGCGTTGTATGTAAACGGCGAACGCAACTCGGGCAATGTCATCGCACACTGCGTGTTCAGCGGGCAACCGGTTCAGATCGGAGATATCTACCAGTATTCGGGATTCAACTGCGACGAGTTGTACGAATACGACCGCGTTTCCGGTGCGCGCACGCATGCGTTGCTGGCATTGCCGCTGCGCAATCACGAGGCGGTTGCGGTTGGGGTGCTGGTGTTGACCAATATACCGAATGCCGGCCGTGCGGCCGATCCGCAAGATCCGCTATTGCGCGCGTTTGCATCGCAAGCCGCCGTTGCGATCGACAATGTGCAGCTCATTGAAACCAATAAGCGGCTGATCGATATTCTCGACCACACCAATCGCGAGCTGGAAGAAGAAAACCGGCGCCTGCGAGCGAAGATCGTCAGCCGCTATGATTTTTCGAAAATCATCGGGCACGGTGCGGCGATGAAGAAAGTATTTTCATTGCTCGAGAAAGTGCTGGCGTCGCCCGCCACCGTGTTGATTCGCGGCGAGACCGGTACCGGTAAAGAGTTATTTGCCCAGACCGTGCATTTTAACAGTCCGCGGCGTGGCGGCGAATTCGTTGCACAGAACTGCGCGGCGTTACCGGACAATCTGCTCGAAAGCGAATTGTTCGGTTATAAAAAAGGCGCGTTCAGCGGCGCCATGCAGGATAAAAAAGGTCTGATCGAGCTGGCCAACGGCGGTACTTTGTTCCTCGACGAAATCGGCGACATGCCGCTGGGTTTTCAGGCGAAGCTGCTGCGCGTATTGCAAGAAAAAGAAGTGCGACCATTGGGCGGTGTAGAAAGCAAAAAAATCGACGTGCGCGTGGTTGCGGCGACGCACTGCAATCTCGAAGAGAAAATCAAGAAAGGCGAATTTCGCGAAGATTTGTATTACCGGCTCAGCGTGTTTCCCATCGACGTGCCGCCGCTGCGCGCACGCAAGGACGACGTTCCGGCGTTGGCAAAATATTTCGTCGATGAGTTTGCGCGCGTGTATGGCAAAGAAGTCTCAGGGTTTGCACCGCGCGCATTCGATTGCTTGTTCGACTACGATTTTCCCGGGAATGTGCGCGAGTTGAAAAATGTGATCGAGCGCGCCGTGTTGTTATGCGAGCCGGGCGGCAGCATTCTGCCCGAGCATTTGCCCGAGCAATTGCATTGCAGCGAACGATTGACGCGGGTTGTGCCGAAAGCGGCGGTTGATCGCGATGCCGGACTCAAAGAATTAGTCGAGGAATTCGAGCAGGGACTGCTGCGCGAAAAACTGCAAGCCTGCAACTGGAACCAAACCCGCACCGCCGAGCAGTTGCGCATCGGGCGCCGCACCTTGATCGAAAAAATCACCAAGTATCAGATCAAGCGTTGACCTGCATTGTTTGGGATATTAGACCGGAACGGTGAGATGCAGCGTCGCACCGTTCAAAATGTCACGTCCGGTATGCAGTTCTAAATCAAGCAGGTGATGACCAGCGCGATCCTGGTCTGGATGTACGTCGATATGCGTGTGCGCTCCCGGGCCGGTATCGGCAAACATGCTGTCGATAATTTTCTGCGCGTTTGCGGTAATGTGTTCCGGGTCGCCGCCATCCAATAAAAGGTCGCGATGCGCGCCCAGTAATGCCGTAACCCGGCTCGCCAGTAATTGATAAGGCAGCGATGTCAACTCCTGACCCGAACGCAGCGTCGGTGCGTTAAGCAAATACGCGGCATCGCGATTCGGCTGACAGCTGAGCGCAGCAAAGCCAAATTGCGCTAGATCTTCGGTATTCTCCAGGCTGAGTAACGTGCGTAATGGAATTGCAATTTCGTTACCGCTGCGGTCGCGATCTGCCAATACTTCCAGCCCGGTGATTTGGCCGTGTTGCATCCCGGTGATTTGCGTTGGCCAATGCGCGTTTGTCATGCTGCGGGCGACCAGCACAGCCAGTGCCCAGCCCGGATTGCCCCACAAATATTTGTCGCGCTCAGGAACTGCTTCGGTGTAATCCAGCCCTTGGGTATTTTCGCGGGTATAGCGTGCCCGTAGCAGTAACGGATTGTAGGCAGCGCACAGCCAACGTGCACAGTCTTTGGCGCGCAGTGCATTCCACGCGCTGTAGCGTGATTCGGCGAGCAGGGTACCAAGGTAGGGCAGCGGGTGTGCGGCATCCGGAACGCGACCGAAAAAATCCGCGCGCGCCGTGAATACCACAGGTGTTTGCAAGGCTTGCGCGTCCTGTGCAATGGCATGCACTACAGCCACATCGCGGCTGGAAGAATCGAATTCGAAATCAAGCAGCACCAAACCCAATGGTGTCGCATTCACAGCGGAAAATTCCGCGTTATAGACACGCGCATGAAATACTTCCGCCAGTTCCTCGCGCGGCGTGTCGATCAGTTCGATTTTGACATCCTGCCGGCCGGCATGTTCGAGCAGTAATTTCACGCCGCGCCAAGTCGCCTCCATACGTTGGAATTGCGGGTGCTGCAAAACAGCAGTGATTTGCCGATCAAGCATGGTCGTAAGCGCGTCGAGCACTTGCGCGAGCTCTGGCGGGGCGCTGCTAGCAGTGCGTTGCGTGCCAATACTGTGCAGCACCGCCTCAATGCCTTGGGTCGTTGGTGCCGTAGGTTGGCCAGGTGTCGCTACTAAATCGAAGATGCGCTCGATATCAGCGTTATCCGGTGCCGTTTCCCTGCGCGCAGGCGGCATAGGCCTATTTGCGAATGCGGCGCGACAATGCCGCAATGTTGGAATCAACGCGGCGCAGCTGTCGTAGACAGATAAATTCGACATGAAGTCAGCAGCCGAAATTTCGTGCCGCAATAACATTTGCACGCGTTCTTTGAACAAGTAAATCGCTGTGAGGTCTGGGACATGGGCAACGACACCGGCGGGTGATAAGTCGCTTAGATCGGTGACGCGGATGGCGACATTGAGTGGTGCATGCACTCCATGGATAAAGTTTTCCACTTCCAGATAGAGTGTGGCGCCATACCCTTCTAGAATTTCGTTCACGTTGTCTTTGCTGACGTACACGGGTGCGTTATCAGGTTGCCGTATACCGCTACTGGCGGAGAAATCGCCAAGCACCGCTAACCGCATTGCTACCCGCCGCTGCGGTTGCGCGCTGCGAATATCGAAATTTAAACGCATGCCGTGTTGTGCGTTGTCCACGCGGGAAGTTCCTTGTATGGTATCGCCCAATAATTGTTTTTTACGTCGAAATTACGCGTGATGGTATCGGTAAAAATACACGGGTCGAGTAAATAATTGCGTGCTCGACCACAAATCTAATGAGGGAAGACCGCATGGCACAACGTAAAGTCTGGCTAAGCTGGGTTGTCCAAGCATCAACGCAGGCTGATCCCAATGCCAGCCTGGCTGCACTCAAAAAAAACGGCTTGGCGCCGCAGGGCAATCATTGGATTGACGACATCGCCAAGGCAGCCTGGGCAGAACTTCTGCCGACGTTGAGCGATGCGCAACAGAACGACGCTTGGATCATTGCGCTGGACCGTGCCAGTTTCGAGCGTGTCAGCGTACGTTACGGCCTGTCGGTATTGGCTGCGACGCTGCGTGAGCGCCGTGGCATGAGTTACCCGATAGTGGTGCTGGGTATCGACTTCACCCCCATGCAAGAACAATTGCCCGCCTTCTTACGCACCGGTCCGGTCTACACTGCGGCCGATAGTGGTTGGCCGGCGAAACTGGTCGCAAGTTTTTTTAAAAAGAGCGCGCCTGCGGCGCAGGAGTTTCGATTCAGCGTTTACGCGAGTCAATATACCGGTCAGTGGTTCGAGATAGGACCGGCTGCCGACGTGTGGAATGGGGTGATGTTCGGTGTGAGCGGCGAGGCCAAGATCACGCATCACGCTGTCGGCCCCAAAGGCGCGTTGCCGGAACGCACCGTGCTTGAATATGCAACCAAAGATATTAAAGCCAAGGTGGGTGAAACCGAGTTCACGGTGTGGTCGGTGCAGAATCAAGTGAACACGGAGCAGTCATACTTTCTGAAAGTAGAAGGAGCTTCTACCCAGGTTGTGTTCGGCGGACATCCAGGTGCGGAGAATGCGGAAGTTTATCGAATCAGTCTGAGCTGAAATTCATCAGGGGCGATATCTTGACATAACCAGTGGCTCACTATTTTCAAGTCTATATGGGGTGCCGCAATGCTCCGCTCTTTGCTCCGGGTGGCGGCTGCCGGTTAGACAGTTCGCAGTTAGCACGCAAGTGTAATATGTCACACCGGTCCGCACTCGCCGCAATTGTGGACCCGTGTCAAAGAACGTAACATACGGCTACTTTTGCGCACGTGGACACATGAAGCCACGTTCAAATTTTAAATGGGGGCTCAGGATGAAGACCATTTTCACAACACTGGCGATGCTATTCGCATTGGTGAGCGGTAATGTGTGGGCCGACCGCGGCGACCAATATGTGCTGGGCAAGTTGGGCGTCATGTCGGTAAAAACGGACAACGCCGATGCGCTGGGTTCGATTGGTGTGTTGTACGGTTATGGGCTAACGCCAGAAATCACCGTCGAGAGCGAGTTAAATCTGGGTTGGTTTGGCGGCGAATACAAGCAGAAAAGCGCGCATGGCAATTATCGAATCTGGACCGTGGCGGGTTATGGCGTGTACCGCAAGTTGATCGGCGACGCCACCTACCTCAAGGGTAAATTGGGTGTGTTGTACGAAAACGTCACACGCACGGTGGTAGAGAACGAAGACCAAGTCTCGAAAGGTTTTGGTTTGGCGGGTGGCATTGGCGCCGGCACGCGTATCGCGGACGCATTAACCTTCGAAGCCGAGATCACAGGAATAGACAAAGACATTGTCTTTTTCAGCCTGGGTTTGCATTACGCATTTAAGTAAACGACCTTGCTGATTACCTTCAAAGCCGGCTATCACCATGCTGCGTGTTCAGTGAAATGAAAAGACCAGATAAATTGATTACGGCAGCATTTACTTATTCTGGTTGGCCAGCGTGTGCAGTCGTGTTGTCGTTGATTGTCGGGATGAGTGCATGTGGCACTGTGCCCATGCCGAAAAAAGGCGATGCCCCAGCGGTTACGCCTACGCCGGTTGCGCAACCAACGCCGGGCCGGCCGGCGGGTGGGAAGGGGGATGAAAGTAAGACCGGGACGCATGTTAAGCCTGGCACCGAGATACCCAAGTCAGATGGTTTAAGCGCTCGCGAACACGTCCAAAACGCGGTTACCGCCCTGCAGTACGGACAAGAAGCGAACGCGAAAGTCGATCTGGAAGCCGCATTGCGTTTGGAGCCGGAGAGCAAGATGGCCAAGAGCCTGATGGCGCAGATTCAAGCCGATCCGGTGCAATATTTCGGTGGGCAGGAGTCCTTTAGCTATACGGTGCAGTCGGGTGATTCGTTGTCGACTATTGCACGGCGTTTTCTGGATGACCCGCTCAAGTTTCATATCCTCGCCAAGTTTAGTGACATTGCCGACCCCAGTCATTTGCAGCCGGGACAGACGATTAGGGTGCCGGGCAAGAAACCGCCGGAGGCTCTGATTGCTCCGGCAGTGGAAGACACGCGCGCCCAGCAGGCCAAACGTTTATACGATGCGGCTAAATATCAAGACGCAATCGAGTTATTGGAAAGCGGTGGTGCAGAGAGCGGTGAAGGTCGCGATTTGTTGGTGTTGTCGTACATCAAATTCGCCGACGAGTTGGCGCAAAAGGCCAACCTGCTGGAGGCACAAAATATTCTGGAAAAAGCGGTTACGATTCAACCGAACAACGACAAGCTCAAGAAGCAACTCAAGCAAGTGGAGAAGCAGCGTGAAGCGGCCCGGCTATATAAGTCCGGGATGGATGCCGTTGCGGCGGGCGACAGTGCCAAGGCTTTGGATGCCTTCACCGCAGTGCTCAAGCTTGACTCTTCGCACGAAGCGGCAAAAAAACAAATTGTGAGTATGAAGTCGGATGCCGTGGAATCCATGCATAAGGACGCAATGACCGAATATCGCAAACAAAATCTCGATAAAGCGATCGATCTGTGGGATCGCGTGCTCGCGTTAGATCCCAGCCACGAATTGGCCAAGCTCTATCGCGCGCGTGCCGTCGAGTTAAAGGCCAAGCTGGAAAAGCTGGATAAGAAGTAATTTCAGCCGTTATAGGTGATGCCTGCCCGTAGGGAGCGGCGATGAGATCCTGGCATCCCCACCGGGTCGTTATGTAGAATTCTGCGTCGACATGGAACCTTTACGCTACATTCGTTGCGCACAATGGAAGTGCGCATCCACAACCCGCTGGTACCGAGCCAGCGGGATGTTGCTCATGTTGTGCGCGCTGATCTCCTGTGGAACCGTCTATGCCCCCAAAAAGGCCGATACCCTCAACACAGCGGCCGTGCCATCCCCCGGCCAGTCCGCGCCGGCTGTAGCCAATACCAACATCACAAGCGGCGATGCTGTGGTGCGCGATCATCTACAAAGCGCGGTGAATGCGTTACAGGCCGGACAAGAGGCCAACGCTAAATCTGAGCTGGCAATCGTGCTGCGGCAAGATCCAGAAAACAAAATGGCGCGAAGTCTGCTAGCGCAGATTCAGACCGATCCCGCCAAGTATTTCAGTGGCCCGGAATCGTTTAATTACACCCTGCAACCGGGTGACACTTTGACAAGTATCGCGCAGCGCTTTCTCGACGAGCCGCTTAAATTTTATATTCTTGCCCGCTTTAACGGCATCAACGATTCCAGCCGATTAGCGCCAGGTCGAGTCATTAAAGTACCTGGCAGAAAGCCGGGCGGAAATCCGGTCGCCGCCGCAACCGAAGATCCGCCCAAGGGCAGCGCGGCGCGCGGCGGAGAAGAGTCTCGCACACAGCTCGCCCGGCGCTTTTACGATGCCGGAAAATATCAGCAAGCCATTGAAGCCTTGTCAGGTAGTGGTGCGGGAAACAATGAAGCGCGCGATTTGCTGTCGCTGTCGTATGGCAAATATGCGGAGGAGCTTGCGCAAAACGAAAACTTAATCGACGCGCAGAGCGTGTTGGAAAATGCCGTGGCGCTGCAGCCGGGCAATGACAAGCTTCGCAAGCAGCTCAAGCAGGTTCAAAAACAGCGTGAGATTGAACGGCTTTACAAGTCGGGCACCGAGTCGATGGTTGCGGGCGACAACGATAAGGCATTGGAAATATTTAATGCAGTGCTCAAGCTTGATCCCAAACACGAGCCGACCAAGCAGCATATTGCAAGTATCAACGCATTCGTCGTGGAAACCATGCACAAAGACGCAATGGTGGAATACGGAAAACAAAATCTGGATCAGGCGATAGCACTTTGGGATCGGGTGCTGGCGATGTCGCCCAGTCATGCGAATGCAAAATTGTATCGGGCACGCGCCATAGATTTGAAATCCAGATTGCAAAAAATGGAGCAGAAGCCGGTCAATGTCGAGTAATGCGGCAGAAATGTTGCGCGGGTTACTTGCCGATTTCGTCTAAGCGCTTCTGCATGCGCAACGCATCGGCGAGTTTTGTCCGCGCCTTGGCGTGCAGTGGATTGTATTCCAGCGCTTTGTTAAACATCTCGATGGCCAGCTTTAGATCGTTACGCTGGGCACGTACACCTTTCTCGTAATATTCGTCGGCCAGCGCATAGCGTAATTCTTGCTCGGCCTTGTTGTTGGTTGGGACGTTGTCGTTGTTAAAACGTTTGGCTTGTTCGACGTTGTCCAATGCATTGCGCAGCAAGCCTTGCTGACGTTGCTGAGCGGCGAGTTTGGCGTAGGCGTCGCTGATTAACTTTTTAGCTTGTGTGTCACTCGGGTAAGAGTTCAGGTATTTCTGGATTTCACGAATCGCGCCGTTGTATTCACCTTCACGAAACATCAGCGATCCTAGTTCGAAATAGGATCGTTCCTGCTCGCCGGCGTTGGTGGCTTTACGGTCTTCGGAGATTTTAAGCTTTTCCAGTTTTGCGGACTGAATATTCCAGAGCCGTTCGTATTCGATACGGCGTAAATAGTTTAAAAGGTCGATGCGGGTGGGGTCGAGAGCTAAGGCCGCGAGTAACTCGTGACGTGCGACGGGGTAATCCGCTTTACCGAGCGCGGCGATTCCGGCGCGTTGATGTTGCGTCGCCAAGCCGTCGATGCGATCTTCAGTTTGGCGTATGCGCGTTTCGTAGTGCGTGTTGCCGGGATGCAGCGTGTACAAAATTTTCCACTGTACGAGTGCGTCGGCATAACGCCCTTGCTCTGCGTAGCTCAGGGCAAGTTTTTCGCGGCTCGGCGTCGCAGTATTGGTAAATTTAGCGAATGGCTTCGTATCGGCCGGCCCACCCTCTTCGATTGGTTGCATGCCGCAGGCGGAGAGTCCGAGCAAGGCGATGCAAGCGCAACAGCGGAACAGTGTCGTGGCCACTAGCGCAGATCCATGTCATCGAAAGTACCCAAGTGCTTTACAAAAGTCTCGAGGTCTTGATCGCCGAACACCATGCTGCGTTGCAGCATATAAGGATAGGCAAATGCTGCATTACTACCCGGCTGCACCGTCACGGCCAGGCGGTAGTCGCGCTGTTTGAGCTGATCGATCACGTCTTTGTTGGTGTCGCCGTAAGGATAAGCGAAGGTGTGTACCGGAATATTCAGATTTTTAGATATGTCATGCAGCGGCGCCTGTGTTTCCGCTTGAATGCGCTGTAAGTACTCTGCATTGC
>JACQEQ010000368.1 GCA_016200445.1 Gammaproteobacteria bacterium
AGTTGCGAAGCAGGAAGGTATTACACCGCTGCCGGTGAATTGGGAGCAGGTATTGAATCTTTCTAAAATTGTGTTGGAGACCAAATCCAAAGACATCATGATGGCGAGTTATTTGTGTTTCGCCTTGTTCGACCGCAAAAGTTATGCGGGCCTCGCGTCGGGTTTGAAGGCATGCACTGCGCTAGTGAAAAACTATTGGGAAGACATCTACCCCGAAAAGAAACGCATGCGGGGCCGGATTGCGGCCATTACCTGGTTGGCCGAAAAACTAGAGCGCGCGATGGAACAGCGGCGCCCCGACACGGGCGATGGTCCGGTGTTAGCGGAGAGCATTGCAACGCTTGAAGAGCTGGATAAATTCCTTACCGAACAACTTGCCTCCGAGTCGCCGGACCTTAACAAGCTGCTACGCTTACTGCGTGATTTCGCGCGTGATAGTGAGCGCGCAGCAACTGCCGCCGTTGCCGCGCCTGCGGCAACGGCGGCTACGTCAGAAGCTGCTGGACCGTCCGTGGTTGCAACAGAACAAGATCTGCCCAAGGCGTTACGCCAATGTCAAGCCACGGTACGCAGTGCCGCTGGGTTCATTCGTAGCCAGAAATTGGAAGATCCGCGTTCGTATCGGCTTACGCGCATCGGTGCGTGGTTGATGATCGATCAAATGCCGATGCAGACCAACGGTGTCACGCAACTTACCGCAGTCCCCACCGCTGTCACGCAGAAATATGCGGCCTATGCCGCCGAACAAAAACACGCCGTGTTGATTCCGGAAGTGGAAGAAAGTTTTTCCAAATCGCCGTTTTGGCTGGATGCGCATCGGCTCACAGCAAACGCCTTGGAAGCCCTTGGCGCCAGTCACGCGCAAGCCCGGCAAACGGTCATCAACGAACTGGCGCTATTTTTGCGGCGTTTGCCGGGCTTGGCGAATCTGAAGTATTCCGACGGAACGCCATTTGCAAACGACCAAACACGGCTGTGGATCGAACAAGAAGTCACGGCCGCGAAAGATTCAGGGTCACGTTCCGGCACCATGAATCTCGCCGCTGCGGGTGAAGAAGCGCCTTGGGTCGTTGCGCACAACGAAGCTAAACAGCTTGCCGCCAAGGGTAAAATGGATGAGGCCTTAACAGTTTTCCACAACGGTTACGCACAGAGTTCGGCGCAACGTGCGCGTTTCTGTTGGGGGCTGGTGCAAGCGCGTTTTTGTCTCGACGCAGGGCTTGCGCATGTCGCACTCCCGCAGCTCGAATATCTGGATCAGATGAGCACGCGTTTTGCTCTGGAAGAGTGGGAACCGGCTTTAAGTCTGGAAGTGGCCCGGGTACTTCTAGTGTGCTACGCTCAAACCGCTGAAAAAAACAAGAAATTAAAGGATGCTTTGACATCGAAAGCAGAGCAGTTATACGCGCGTATTTGCCGCTTGGATTTAAATGCCGCGCTGCAAATGGAGCTGAAGGTATTTCAGCAGCAAACGGTTTGAGAATTCATAGGTCCGGTCTGCGAGTCTTGGGGGTCGTGTTGAGACAAATAGTTACAGTTACAATATCCGAACATTAAAGCAAGGAGTCGTGCCATGGCGAAAGAAGGCTCAGTAGCACCTAAAGAACGCATCAATATCGTATACAAACCCTCGACCGGGGATGCCAAGGAAGAGATCGAGCTGCCTTTGAAGTTGCTCATCATCGGTGATTTTACCCAGCGTCAGGACGACACGCAGCTGGAAAGCCGTCCGATGATCAACATCGATAAAGATAATTTCAACGATGTGTTGCGCGGCCAGAATTTGAACCTCAGCGTCAACGTTGCCAACACGCTGGCAGGCGACGGCGGTGAATTGCCGGTGCACTTGAAGATTCAGACGCTTAAAGATTTCGACCCCGAATCCGTGGCGCGTCAGGTGCCGGAACTCAATAAGATGCTGGAGTTGCGCGAAGCGCTCATGGCCTTACGCGGGCCGTTGGGTAACGTGCCGGCGTTCCGCAGACGTTTGCAGAACATCGTGTCCGACGAGCAGACGCGCACCAAACTGATGACCGAGCTGGGTATCGGTGAGGAAGATAAGAAATAGTCGTGTGTTGACATTTACTTCGTATATTAAATCGCGTTACAGGAGATAGAGGCATGTCGGAATCAGAGCAGCAAAAGACTGGGGCCGCGCAGACTGAGGAAGCGCAAGGGTCGTTGCTCGACCAGATTATGACGGAAACCAAATTGAAGCCGTCGGAAGACGGTTACGCGGTTGCCAAGCATGGCGTGGAAATTCTGATTTCCGAATTGGCCAAGTCGGCGCGTTTCGGTGATCGCATCGAGAAAAGCACGGTAGATCAAATCATCGCCACGATTGACCAGAGAATCAGCGGGCAGCTCGATGCGATCATGCACAACGACACGTTCCAAAAACTGGAGTCCGCATGGCGGGGATTGAAGCTGCTGGTCGACCGCACCAACTTTCGCGAAAACGTCAGATTGCAAATCATTAACGTGTCCAAACAGGACTTGCTTACGGATTTCGAAGACGCGCCAGAGATTGTCAAGGCCGGGTTATACAAGCATGCTTACACGGCCGAATACGGTCAGTTCGGCGGTCAACCCTTCGGTTCGATCATCGGTAACTACGAATTTGGTCCTGGCCCGCAAGACATCAAGTTGCTGCAATATTGTGCCAGTGTCTCGGCAATGGCACATGCACCGTTTATTTCTTCGGCGGGTCCGCAATTTTTCGGTATCAAAGATTATACCGAGCTCCCCAATCTCAAAGATCTGAAGTCTATTTTCGAAGGCCCGCAATATGCCAAGTGGAATTCGCTGCGTGAGTCCGAAGACGCGCGTTACTTGGGACTGACCGCGCCGCGCTTTCTGCTGCGTTTGCCCTACGGCAAAGGCAGCAGCCCGGTGAAGGGTTTCGACTATGAAGAAAATGTGCATGGTTCGCATCACGATTATCTGTGGGGCAACACTGCGTTTGCGTTTGCCTCGCGGTTGACCGACAGCTTTGCAAATTACCGCTGGTGTCCGAATATTATCGGCCCGCAAAGCGGTGGCGCGGTCGACGATCTACCGTTGCATCAATTTGAATCGATGGGTGAAATTGAAACCAAGATTCCCACCGAAGTGCTGATTTCGGACCGGCGCGAATACGAGCTTGCCGAAGAAGGGTTCATTGCACTGACCATGCGCAAGGGCAGCGACAACGCGTCGTTTTTCTCGGCAAATTCGGTGCAAAAGGCGAAGTCTTTCGGCAACAGCAAAGAAGGTAAAGATGCCGAGACCAATTACCGTCTCGGCACGCAATTGCCTTACATGTACATCATCAATCGCCTGGCGCACTACATCAAAGTGTTGCAGCGCGAACAGATCGGTTCGTGGAAAAACCGCGTCGATCTGGAGCGCGAGCTGAATGCTTGGATCCGCCAATACGTGTCGGATCAGGAGAATCCTACTGCGGCCGTGCGTAGCCGCCGGCCGTTGCGCGCCGCCGAAATTTTGGTCGAAGACGTCGACGGCGACCCAGGCTGGTATCGGGTTACGATGAACGTGCAGCCGCACTTCAAATACATGGGTGCCAGCTTCACGTTGTCGCTCAAAGGCAAGTTGGACAAGACCTGAGAATAAGGAGGGGGCAGCGGACGGCAGTGGGGGAAGAGTTTTCGATGACGCTTTCCGCTGCCTGCCGCTTGCTGCATTCCATCAGCCATGAGTCAAGAACACAGCCTGTTCGAACGCCTGCAAAGTCCGGACGAAACCAGCGATTACAAGCTCAAAGTCAATGTTAATAAAGCCGCTGACTCCGTATTGAACCATTTGCGTAATATGCTCAACACCCGGCAGGGCAGCGTACCGACACTGCCGGACTACGGGCTACCGGATTTCAACGACATCGCATCGAACTTCCCCGACGCCATTTTTGAGCTGCGCCGCGTCATCAAACAAAGTATCGATAACTACGAACCACGGTTGTCGCAGGTGAAAGTAGATTACGTTAAAGACGAGGATAAGCCGCTGAGCATGCGTTACGAAATCACTGCGCAATTGAGTCTGGGCGGAGAAAATGCCAACGTCTGGTTTGAAACCACCTTGGATTCGCAAGGCCGCGTCAAGGTTAGAGGGTAGGCGCCAAAACAGCCCGGTCTCTACATTTAATATTTAATAGCGCCGCACGCGGGGTAAGTTGAGCAGTGAGTTTCAATAAATACTACCAGGAAGAACTGCTCTACCTGCGCGAGATGGGCGAAGAGTTTGCGCGTGCTTACCCCAAACTCGCACCGTTTTTATCGCGCAAGGGAAATGATCCGGATGTCGAGCGCATCATCGAAGGGTTCGCGTTTATCGCAGGCCGCATCCGGCAGAAGCTCGACGACGAGTTGCCCGAGTTAACCCACACGTTAATTTCTTTGTTATGGCCGCATTTTTTACGGCCTGTTCCGTCGATGTCGATTCTGCAGTTCTCTCCGGTCGCCAATGCCATTTCCGAAAAAAAAATCATCGCACGCGGCGTCGAAGTCGACTCGGTACCGGTGGACGGTACGCCGTGCCGGTTCCACAGCTGCTTCGACGTCGATTTGTATCCGTTCGCGCTCGATGACATCGAGGTGCAAACCACCGGCACCGGCACGGCACTGACGCTGAATTTCCGTCTTGGTACGGGTGCGAGCATGGATAAGCTCAAACTGGACTGTTTACGTCTATTTTTGAATGGCGAGCCGGCGGTGTGCCATGCGACTTATTTATGGATGTTCGAATATCTGACGCGCGTAACGGTACGCGGGGATGGCTTGGAAAAAAGCGCACCGCGTGTCGAGCTCGACAAAACCAGTGTGCGCCGCGTTGGCTTTGGCGATCGTGAAGCATTGATTCCCTATCCTGCGAATGCATTTGGCGGTTATCGCTTATTACAGGAATACTTTTGCCTGCCGCAAAAATTTTTGTTTGTCGACGTCACGGGCTTGGAAAAGGCGGCGCGCTTGCCGGTGCGGGAACGTTTCTCGATTACCTTTGAATTCTCACGTCCGTTTGAAAATCATGTGCGTTTGAGCAAATCCAACTTCCAATTGTATTGCACGCCGATCATTAATCTCTTTCAAAAAGACGCCACGCCCATCCGGTTGAAAAATGAAAAGGTCGAGTACCGCGTCATGC
>JACQEQ010000365.1 GCA_016200445.1 Gammaproteobacteria bacterium
CGCGTCCAATAGTAATGCAGGGAATCCCAACCAACGACCGGAATGCCTTGCGCGGTGATCGCGCCTGCCAGTTCGCGGTCCAGGCTGGCCCAGCCGCCGTCGCCGGATAGAATCACGGCAAACGCGTCACTGTTACTTGTCACCGGAACTTCAATGAGCGGCAGATCGTCCAATTGCGCGGGCACTTTGGCTGGAGTCGCCGCGCTCGTGAGTTGCTGGAACGATTGCTTGAACTGCGGCATCCAGTTCTTTTGCACCGAGTAGCCGTGGCCGACTTTGGGAAGACTCACGAGTTGCGCGTTGCGCGTTTGCTGGACGAATCGCACGGTACCCGGTGCGTCGCAAACTTGGTCGATCTCGCCTTGAAAGACGATGAGCGGCGTTTGCAGCTGCGCCGACGGCAGGAAGTTCACGCCTTTACCTTTCGGACCCGGTTCCCATGCCAAGCCTTGACCCTTGCACATCGTCTTTTTGATATCAAGATCCGGACAGAAGCCCAGGCTTAATCCGCCGCGAAACGTGTTCGGTGGCGCTTGCGCCAATACTGCATAGACCAAGGTTGCACCGGAGGAGTAACCAACCAGAACCGGTAGCGCGTAGTCGCGATAGCCGAGTTTTTTTTGCAAGTACTGCGACAGCGCTTCGAGATCCGCCGCAGGATAACTACACGACGCGCTGCTATTCTCCAAGACTTTCAGATAGTGCGTGATGTCGATACCGACGACTATCGCATCTAGCTCAGTTAACGCACGTGCCATGTCCACGACGCCGAGATTCCAGCCGCCGTCGCCGGAGACGAACAGCACCACGTGTTTTGGTTGCGGCGCGTTGCGATAAATGCGTACGCTGCCGAACGCTCCGAACTCCAGAGCTTCACTGCCGCCGGTATTTGCTGTAGCGGTAGTTTTCGTTTTCGCCGCAGCTTCGGCAGATGACGCGAGCGTCGCGCAGAAGATCATGCAGGTTGCTAGCGCCAGTACAACGCGAAAACAAGTGTGCATCAATGGATTCCTTGTGGTGGGTTGGGTCAGGCCGCAGCGATTAGCCGGACTTGAAAAAGATGCGGCGGTAACAGCCCGCGATGAGCGCCGCCGTATCGATCAGCAACGCGGGCAAGGGTGTGAATGCTGGATACGCGAGGTAGCAACTGCGCCACTCCGGCCGGAATTTTTCCTTGAAGCTGCGCACGCCTTTGTAGTTGTACACGCGGTCGCCGAAGTCGAAGGCCAGCCGCGTGAGGCGCTCACCGGTGTGCGAGAAACGCGTGCGGCCGACGCCGGACAACGGTGCGACGCCGAGGTTGAAAAAACGATAGCTCTGCGCGCGTGCGTATTCGATTAATTTTCCATTCTAAGGTTTAAACCACCGGCTTTAGCGGGTCAGCTTTAGCTGCGAAGATGTGCTGCACGAAAGAGGGGGTGCGGCATGGATTACAGATACGGTAGCGATACGGTATTTCAAATTGAATATCACTTTGTGTGGGTCACGACGTACCGCTACAAGGTTCTGAGTAAATTGAGCCGAAGGCGACTGACGATTTCAAAATGGAACCCGAATAAGAAGCGTCGTTCAGTCGACGCATATCCGGACTTTAGTCCGTAACCCAAACCCAGCGGCTTTAGCCGATGGCTGTTTAGTTTATTTGACTCGATACTCTGTGTAGAGTTATGACCATAATTACTCCTTTTCTGTAAGCTAACGTCCTGTTGAACCGATGGTTAGACAAGTTGCCGGAGCAAAGAAAAGCCTTCATTCCAGTCTCCCAAACCGCTTTCTGAATTGATGTGGCCTGCGGCCCCAATATTTACGAACGGGCTACCCCACGCAACCGCAGCGGATTTTGCAAAGTCTAGGCTCCCGTAAGGATCATTAGTACTGGCCACGACGATACTTGGGAATGTTAAGCGCCTCAGTAGAACCGGCGAAAACCCAATCGCTTTTTGCGGAAAATTAGGCCCATTTGGGTTGGGCGGCGCGACCAACAAAGCGCCTTTAATTTTTAGCTTGGTACTGGATGCCCAGTGCGCAACGAGAAGACACGCCAGGCTATGCGCAACAAGCACAGCATCGGTACCAACACGCGCGACAGAATTTTCTAGAACCGCAAGCCATTCAGCGCAAACGGCGTGATCCCAGTCGTTTTGCTGTACGCGCATAAACGAAGGGTTATCTTTTTCCCACCGGCTTTGCCAATGGTCTGGACCGGAGTTACCGATGCCTGGAAGAATGAGAACGGTTGAATTCATAGCTCGTCGCTTGTCGCACAACACGCGTGTTGAAACGCGCGTGAGTTCCTTTTTAATGTTTGCTGTCTAACACTGTTTTAGGCAGCAACTAAAAAAATAACCAGAGCCGCCAAGCTAAGCCCGCTGCGCACCCTATGGAGTCTGTTCCAGCGATTGAGCAGCAATGCGGCCTCTTCTAAATCTTCATCTGCATTCAATGCAAGCAGGCGATGGTTGGTGGGCATGATGACAAGCAGCGTAAATGGAGCCACCAACACCAGCAGAGTTCCAGCAACCAGTACCCAAATGCCTGAACCAGCAAACCAGGCGATGATTGAGAACACAAAACCCAGTACGGCGAGAGAAGCTTGCATTACTGTGGCGCGTTTATAACTAGGCGCCCATTCGGAGAGGGCGACTTTAATACCGCACGACATTCTCGCGGGATGTTCTACGGCGTTGATGTAGACCGCAGCGCCAGAAAAGATCGCGCAGCAGAATGTAGCCAGAAACTCCATTAGCGTTTGCACGGCTTCTTCCTTTGATGCCCAGTGAGGGCGTAGAAAAAAACTACTAAAAATTGTTTGTGGGGTAAAAACACGGTGTCATAAATCCTCTCCCGATACTGAGATCGACGAACCTGCGCCATTTTGTGAAGTCGGTTTTTCTCTGCATTCATTCGCGAATTTTCCAACGGGGTTTTTCTACACCCTCAACGCTTGAGCTCAGGCCGCAGCCCGTCAGGGCCGTCGAGCTTGCAGCGACCGGTTAGGCCGCATGATCTCGAGCTTAAATCACGTGGATCACTTCTGTGGCGACATGTCGCTCATATGGAAGAGCCCCCACCCATGGCCGTCCGGGTCGACAAAACTGTGCGAATACATGAAACCTAAATCCTCCGGCTTGTCGTAGGTCGAGCCGCCCGCAGCAAGAGCTTTGGTGACAAGACTATCTACCTCATCACGACTCTCACAACTGAGGTTGAGCAAAACTTCGACGGCCTTGCTCGTATCGCAGACGGCTTTGGGTGTGAAGTCACGAAACCTACTATGAGTAGCCAACATGACAGAAATCGTGTCGCTGACGACGATGCATGCGCCAGCGTCATCGCTCATCTGAGGGTTGAGTGAAAATCCGAGTGCCTTGAAGAAGGCAATTGACTTCGGGAGGTCGGCGACAGGGAGGTTGATGAATATTTGTTTGATCATGGTTCTGTCCTATGTGTGATGGTCGTGTTGATATCCGCTGCGGCCTAACGAGGCTATAGAAAAACTACTGAAAATTGTATGAGGGGTGAAAACACGGTGTCACAAAACCCCTCCCGATACCGAGATCGACGAACCTGCGCCATTCTGTGAAGTCGGTTTTTCTCTGCATTCATTCGCGAATTTTCCAACGGGGTTTTTCTACACCCTCAACATTCGCGTCAACCGGACCAGGGACGCGCAGCGGCCCGAAGGTCCGTGTTGAACGCACTGTTAGGCGAAGCGACATCTTGACGCGACATTGCCTTAAGTTCCGTCCGCCGGAAGGTCGACAAGTAGCTTACCCTCGGAACCAACACCTCGCACCCAGGTATTGACCTTGAACTGTTGGTGATAGACGTCGAC
>JACQEQ010000366.1 GCA_016200445.1 Gammaproteobacteria bacterium
AAAGACTCGCCCAAGGTGTATCCCTGGCCGATGTTGGCGCTCAAGGTCGCGGAGCGCATCCGGTTAAAGTGATTGAGCTCTTTAGGCGTGACTGTTTCTTGAATGCGGACCAAGTTCGAAAGTTGCACGAGTTGATTGTTGGTGCCGCGCACGTAAATGGAAGTGAGGTGATCGGGCGTCATGCGATCTTTGCCTTCGAGCTGCACGATCACGTCGTATTGCTCACCTTCTTGTTTAAAGCGGGTGATTTGGCGGCCGCCCAACAGTGTTTCTAGCGTGCGGCCAATATCTTCGATTTGCACGCCGACATCGGCGGCCTTTTCACGGTCGAGAATCACGCGCAGTTGCGGTTTGTTCAGACGCAAGTCGGTATCGAGGTTGGCGAGCCCCGGAAAAGCGCGCGCTTTATCCATGATCTTGCCGACGATGCCTTGCAGCTCGTTGTAGTTGTTACCTTGCACCACAAGTTGCACGGGTGGGTTGCGGAAGCTTTGACCCAACGAGGGCGGATTGATCGGAAAGGCCATCACACCAGGCAAGCTGAACAGTTTGGGTGCCAGCGCCGCAGCGATTTCCTGTTGCTTGCGCTTGCGTTCATCCCAGGGTTTCAGGCTGACGAACGACAGGGCAGTAGTGACGGGATTGGGGCGTTCAAGCCCTGGCGCCACCACCATAAAGTAAGTATTGATCTCAGGAATCTGACTGTAAAAATTTTCCACCTGCCGTGCGTAGCCATCGGTGTACGCCATGGTTGCGCCTTCGGGTGCCAGCATCAGGCCGATAATAATGCCGCGATCTTCGACCGGTGATAATTCGGATTTCAAATTGGTGAACAGGAAATAACTTCCGCCCACCGTTGCCGCAACCAGTATCAGCACCAGCCAACGCAGTTTTAATGAGTAGGTGAGGGCGCGGGTGTAGCCATTACGTGCGCCATTGATCCACGCCTCGGTGATGTTGTAGAGCGCGCCATGTTTTGGTGTGTGCCGCAAAATTTTTGAGCACATCATAGGCGTGAGCGTCAGCGCTACAAATCCTGAAATGATCACCGCGCCCGCCAGCGTCCACGCGAACTCGGTGAACAAGCGCCCCGTGTTACCGGTCATCAAACCCAGCGGTAAAAATACGGCCGCAAGTGTGGACGTCATGGCCAACACGGCGAAGGCGATTTCCTTGCTGCCTTCAAATGCCGCTTGCATCGGATTTTTGCCTTCTTCGATGCGGCGGTAAATGTTCTCCAGCATCACGATGGCGTCATCGACGACGAGGCCGATGGCCAACACCAGCGCCAGCAGGCTGAGAATGTTAATCGAGTAACCCAGCATGCGCATGACAATAAACGCGCCGATCAGCGACACTGGGATGGTCACGAAGGGAATCAAGGTTGCGCGAAACGAACGCAGGAAAAAGAAAATTACTAAAATGACAAGACCAAGCGCCTCGGCAATGGTTTTGTAAACCGAGTTGATGGATTTTTCCACGAAGACAGAGGCGTCGAATGCAACTTTCAAGTTCATCCCTTCAGGTAATGATGCTTGAATGCCCGGTAATTCCTTTTTCACGGCTTGTGCTACCGCAAGCGTATTGGCCGTGGATTGTTTAACGACTCCCAAACCGACGGCAGGTTTGCCATTGACGCGCACGGCGTTGCGCTCATCTGCCGCGCCAAGTTCGACATGGCCGATATCTTTGAAACGCACCGGGTAACCATTAACTTCGCGAATAAATAGACGGTTGAACTCTTCGGGTGTGCGCAGATCGGTTTGCGCCAATACACTGAATTCACGTTGTTCGCTTTCGATGCGGCCGGATGGGATTTCAAGGTTTTGTTGCTTCAGAGCATCTTCGACGTCTTTAGCGGTGATGCCGAAAGCGGCGAGGCGTTCGCGATCCAACCACATACGCATCGCATAACGGCGTTCACCGCCAATAATTACCGAGGCGACCCCTGGCAACGATTGCAGGCGATCTTTGACATAACGTGAAGCGTAATCGGTGATCCCCAGCGCGTCGTGTTTTTCGCTGGAAAATGCAAGCCAAATGATGGCCTGCGCGTCGGCCTCGATTTTGGCAACTACCGGCTCCTTGACGTCTTCAGGTAAAACGCCGCGTGTGCGCGAAACACGATCGCGCACGTCGTTCGCGCTGGCATCGGTGTCGCGTTCGAGCGTGAATTCGATCGTGATCTGGCTGACTTCTTCACGGTTGACGGACTTGAGCGTACGTATCCCTTCAATGCCAGACAGTGCGTCTTCAAGCGGTTTGGTCACCTGACTTTCGACGATTTCTGCGCTCGCACCCGGATACACAGTGCGTACCGAAACCACGGGCGCATCAATGTTAGGATATTCGCGTACCGACAGGCGTTGATAAGAAATCACGCCCAACAGCACCAACATCAGACTCAACACCGTCGCGAAGACGGGGCGTTTAATGGAAACGTCGGAAAGAATCATGGCTTTGAACCGGCCTGTGCAGCAGCCGCAGGCGTTGCCGCTTTATTGTCAAGCACAGCGACCGGCATGCCATCGCGGATTTTCATTTGTCCAGCGGTAATGACCGTATCGCCGGCGTTCACGCCACTTTTGATTTCTACTTTGCCGTCCAGGCGCCGGCCGGTTTCCACGCGAGTTTGCACTGCCTTGCCGTCAATCACTCGATACACGAATTGATCGCTACCGAACGGCACAATGGCCTGCTCGGGCACCACCAGAGCGTTGGAACGCGTGGCAAGAATCAACGCAACGCGCGCGAACATACCCGGACGTAAATTTCTTTTTGAGTTGGGGATGCGTCCGCGTAGCAACATAGTGCGTGTTTGCGAGTCCATGCGCGTGTCGATGACGTAGACTTCACCGTTGAACAGTTCGCCTGGATAGGCGTCAACGCGTACCGCGATGTGCTGTCCTGGCTTTACTAGGTGCGAATAGGTTTCGGGAATGCGGAATTCGACTTTGATCGGATCTATATCTTCCAGCATCACCAAATCCTCTCCGGGCTTGATATAGGCACCGGGGCTAACACTACGAACACCTAACACACCGTTGAAGGGGGCGCGTATCGAGGTTTTTTCAAGGCGCGATTGATCGACTGCGAGTTTAGCACGCGCCTCTTCCAATTTCGCCGAAGTGTCATCGTACTCTTGCTGGCTAATCAGTGATTTTTCGCGTAGATCTTTAGCGCGATTGAAATTCATTTCCATCAATTTCATGCTTGCGGAACTTTGCGCAAGCTGAGCCTGATATTCCGAGGCGTCAAGGCTAAACAATAAATCGCCAGCAGCGGCAGTTTTACCTTCTTGAAATTTAATGGCGGCAATCCGCCCGGCGAGTTCGGAGCGAATCACGACTGCTTCGTTGGATTGCAGGGATCCGACGGCGGTCGCTTCATCGTTGACCGGCGTAACAACCGCCTGCATGACTTCCACAGACATTGGGCGTGGTGGCGGTGCACCCGTTGCTGGTGCTGCACCTTTGGCGGGTGGTTCAGCGGCAAGGCCGGTCATCGAATACGAGAGGAATAGCACAAGGCAGGCAAAAGTTTTTGTTGTCATTGTCATGATGCTTTATCCAGTGATGAGATTAAATAGCGCTGAATTTGGAGCGGCATAAATGATGTTGGTTCACTCGGTGAGATCCCGTAGATATCTAAACAGCATTCGTGCGGATTTAGGTGCTTCATCCCGGGTTTGTTCCGTATGAGCATTGCGCGCGAGTGTACGCAGCCGCGCGCGATCCGCCTGGGGATAGTTTTCTACGAAGGCGGAAATCGCGGCGTCGCCTTCAGCAATTAGCCGATCGCGCCAGCGTTCAAGTTCGCGGAAACGTGCTGCAGAAGTATGGCCGTGTTCTTTGATCGCATCCAACGCCGCTTGGATCGGAGCAGCATCCGCATTGCGCATCAGTTTGCCGATGTACTGTTTCTGGCGACGCA
>JACQEQ010000367.1 GCA_016200445.1 Gammaproteobacteria bacterium
CCATGTAATTTTCAAGACGGGTCAGGCACATCGCACGGATTTGTTTATCGCTTAAAACAACACCTGGCTCCACCACGACATAGGCGAGAATTGCTTGCCCCAACACCGCGTCGGGCACGCCAACGACTGCTGCTTCGCGAATTCCGGCAATGCCGTGCACGGCGCTTTCCACTTCCCCGGGGCTGACCTTCTCGCCGCGCGTTTTGATAATGTCGTCGCTGCGTCCGACAAAATAAAAAAATCCGTCGGCATCGGTGCGGAAAAAATCCTGCGTGCACAACACACGCTCGCCCGGCAATTTGCCCGGCTTTAACATGTGTGCACTCAGATCCGGCCGCTTCCAGTAACCGAGCATGACATGCGGGCCGCGCACGTGCAGCACGCCGGTTTCTCCGGGCGGCACCGCTGCACCGCCGGGCGAGAGCAAATAAATCTCGGTGCCCGGTATCGCTTTACCGACCGAGCCCGGCTTGGCGTCAACCAGCTCGGGTTCCAGATAACTTACGCGTTTGCATTCGGTGAGTCCGTACATCTTGAATAGCAGCGCGTTGGGGAATACTTCGCGCAGGCGCGGCACGAAGTCGTCCGGCAACGCGGCGGCGGTGTTGGTAACGCGCGTCACCGACGGAAAACACAACGGACTGCGTCCGTGCGCCGACAGCAGCAATGCAAAAATCGTCGGCACGCCGGGAAATGCCGTGACCTGGTACTCCTGCATGCGTGCGAAGATTTGCGCCGGATAAGTAAACGAACGCTCCAGCACCAATGTGGCGCCCAGCTGCACCGCCATCAACAACTGGTACAAGCCATAATCGAACGCCACCGGCAGCACGCAGAACAGCCGCTGGCTTTCATCCAGACGTAAATACTCGATCAAACTGCCCGCAGCAAACACCATGGATTGATGCGTTTGCATCACGCCCTTGGGATTGCCGGTGCTGCCCGAGGTATAAATCAGCGCCGCCAGATCGAGCGGGATGACCGCAGCCGGTGCGATGATCGGCACACTGTCGCGCAGCACCGCGTCGAACGCATCGACCGGCGCATCGGCGGGCGCTTGGCCGGAGCAAATCACACCGGCGAGTTTGGGCAGCCGGGCCAGCACCGGCACGAATACCGGCGCCAGATGTCCATCGGTAATCAACAGTTTGGCATCGCTGTCATCGAGAATGAATTCGAGTTTGTCGCCTTTGGTTTGCGGATTAATCACCAGGAACACACCACCCGCCATCAACACCGCGTAGATCGACACCACGCAGGGCCAGGTGTTGTCCATATAAATAGCGACGCGGTCGCCACGTTGCACGCCGCGTGAGTGCAACGCATTCGCCAAGCGTGCGGCACTCTCCAGCAACTGCGCGTAGGTATACGGCTTGCCTTCGACGACTACGGCCAATTTGTCCGGTCGTCGCACCGCACTATTCAGCAAACCGTCGTGCAATAAGCGTTGCGGGCGTGTGTGCATTTATTTTCCGTTTATTTACAGTTAAGTCTTGAGCAACTTTGTAAAACAAACATTGTAGATGAGGTGAGTCGCGCTCTAAACACCCGTTGCTAAGTTTTTTAGGAGAAGGTTAAACCTATCAGTCTCAGCCACTCAATGAAACCTATAAAATGTCACACGACTAAAACGCTATGGCGAATTGATAAACACACGGAGAGCGAAATCAGCAAACGGTTAAAGATCGAAAAAGCAGCGGTAATATTTTCATCGGCGCCGGTTTCCCGCCCGAGGAAGCCTCTGCTCTGTTGTTGCCGTCGTTTGTCGCGGACACGATTCGCAAACACCTGCTGAATTTCGGCGTGCAACACGACAATATTGTTGCATTGAAGCGTTAACTTGAGCCTTGCAAATTATATCGAAACTGAAATAATTAAAAATGAAGCCGCAAAATGGTTTGGAGATAGCCGTAAATCGGTAAAAGGATTTCCCGCTCAAGCCCGGCATCGAGCGGGTATCGAATTATTCGCGGTGCAGCTAGGCACACCACCGGCGGACTGGAAACCCATGCCGAGCATCGGCATGGGCGTCAATGAAATTCGCGTGCACGCTGAAAACGAATATCGGGTGATCTATGTGGCGAAGTTTGCGGAGGCCGTTTACGTGTTGCATGCCTTCGGCAAAAAGACACGACAGACCTCGAAACACGACGTTGATCTGGCCAAACAGCGATATCGCGAACTCTTGAGCGAGCGGAGAACAGTATGACTAAAAAACTGAAGATGGAAAAAGGCAGCGGCAATGTATTCCTCGACATCGGCTTTCCGCCCGAGGAAGCACACAACCTGCTGATGCGCGCCGAATTGATGATGAAGATTGAAGGCTATGTGAAAAAGAGCGGTACGACACAAAAACAAGCGGCGAAGCACTTGGGTATTACACAACCACGCTTGAATCAACTGCTGAAACACAAAATCGATCTGTTTAGCCTTGACGCCTTGGTCAACATCGCGACCCGTGCGGGGATGCAGGTGAAACTTACAGTGAAGAAGGCGGCTTGACGTTATTATCACGCGCTGGGCGTTATAATGCATGGAGCTGCCGTCTTAGGTGGTCTGCGCCTTTGAAGTAGCAATACATTTACTGAAGTACCAAGTTGGGAGTGGATGCCGGAAGTGCCTTGCGGACATTGCGAGTAACCAGGGACGGCCGGATCGAACAACTTCAAAAGCTTCAGGTGTGGACACTTCCGGCGGCAAATTAATTGAGGCCGCAGTCTCGTCCGCACAGGTTGCACCCAAACTCTCAACGGAGCGTGAGACCCCAGCGTAAACACCTCCTGCTGAGGCACCCCATGATATCTCAAGTGTCGCCATTGGAAACCAGCGTTCCAAGTTGGTATCCCGAAGTTTCGGTAGCACCTGCTCTCGAAGAAAGTCCAGCAGACGCTGCTCACCAACAGCTGCGGACACAGTGGCGAGCATCGGAACGAGTGTTGTTAACTCGAAAAACTCACGTGGTGGTTCAGATTCTTTGAGTTCGACGCTAAGCGCGTCATCAAGCGAATCCGAGTCAATCGGCAGATATTTATCCAGATCAAGCGCTATTCGTAGGCGCATCGAAGCACCTTCAATTATTGCGGTCGTTGGTTGTGTTGCTCCGATACTCATGAATGCCGCGAGTGCAAGCGACAGATCAATGCTTTGTCCATCGAAGTATGGAAGTAGACAGCCCTCATGGACATCGAAAAAGTTCGCTAACTTCTTTCCTACTGCTACGCGCAGAGTAACCTCCACCTCCTGAGATGCAAGCAGCAGCAAGAGCGTTGCTACTCTTCCCATCTCGTCGAAGACAAGGCCCAAGTACTGCATCCGAGTCGGACGATATCGACGAAGAGCTCTGGCATGCAGTAGCTGGGGCAGTACCTTGTCGTAATACTCAAGAAGCAGTTGCGTGTACAAACGCAGCACGAGGTCGTGTCGGTCTATGAAGCCCTTCTGCTCGTAGAACCTGCATCGCTGCGCACTTGACCAAAGGCTCAACAATAGATACTCCCCGGTGATCACGGCGGGTTTGAGATTGCCCTCAGTCCGGCACCACGAATTGAATACAATCCAGCCCATCATTGCTGCTGAACACTGCTTTAGAAACGTCTTCAGCGTAGGCGCGGCTTCTTCCGAGTGAGCGCCAATGAGGTCACCAAAGAACTTGGCTATATGCCCAATCGCTATGTCCGGTCGATCCGTCGTCGCGATGGCTTTTCTAAGTTGAGACCTCCCGTCGCCAAGCAGCAACGCGTCGTGGAATAAATGTTCCTCAATGAGTTCGGCCAGCTTGTCATCACCCCAGAAATTTAAGTCGCACAACGGCTGCTCCGATACCTCTTTAGTTAGCGAAGCGAAGTTCTGGACAACCACTTCTTTCATGCGCCCGTTTGAAACGAGGATAATGTGTTTCGGCGCATGCTCGAAGCGCTTTGGAAGACGTGTCCGTATGTAGTCCGTCTTTGCTTCTCGAACCGAGGGCTCGATGCCTTGCGGCGAAGTGAAGAAATCACGTCGGTCGACATCATTCTGCTTAAGGATGAAGAGGTAAGCCTCGGGGCCAGTGCCGGTCTGAAATTCAGACAGGCAATCAACGCCTCCTTGGCGAGAACCACGCTGGGGACGGCTGAGCACGGCATGTCCCATGGCAGTTAACAACTCCGGCAGTAAAAGGTCGAGCTCATCCCGTTCTCGCATGGAGGCAAGGTATTGCTGGAGGACGACACGAAAGCTCATTCAGAGAGGCCCTTCCAAAGGTTATTTCGAACACGTGCGCCCTCCATTGGGTTCAGCCACTCCGACTGTGGAAGCTCCGTTTTGACCGAGTACTCCTTCATCACGATGATCGCCTCTCCCTCCCCTGACTGCCTTGCGGTCCCGAAGGATACGGTGCGTGCGTACTTGAACTTCCGGTGTTTCATGAACTGCATGAAGATGGAGTTCTTTTCGGCACCACGCATGATCTCCCTCTGGAGCCGCCGCTGTTGGATGCGTACAACATCGCGTTCTTCGGGGGACATCGCAAACTCCTTGAGCAGTGGATAGCTGTCGCGCATGCACCGCTCCTCATCGATTTGCGTTTTATAGTGTGAGAGCATTTCGAACGGCTGCGGGGCGAATGTTTCAAGCTGAAGTTTTTTGAACAACTCATGCAGCGTGTCCGGGAACTCACTCGTCAAGTAGTGGAGAAGTTTATTGGCTCCGCTTATCGCTGTCGCATCATCCGGCCATTGGCGCAAAAGGCACAATACCCAGCCCAACGCGTATGCAGGTGCCATGTAGCGCGCGTTCATCCTGCAACCAGCGAGCACGGCTGCTGAAGGGGTGGTGCTCGGAAATACAATATCTGCGGGCGCATCTGCTTCAAAGTACGCGACGCTGACAGAACTCAACAGTGCGCTTGCTGCATCCTCCCTCGGCGGATCTGCAAGCCACGTTAGAAGTGCTTTTGCACAGAGGATGGGGCTCTCCTGAATGACGTGGAGTAACGTGTGTAGCTCACCACGTTCGTCTGCACCAGTTTTGTCCGCCACCTTCGCAACTTCTTCCAGGAGCGTGTCGGCCACATCCGGCTGTGCTGCCACTGCCTTTAGTTCGGCGTAGAGGTTGCGTTGTGTGCTCATATCGTATGTGCTTCCGATCAGTACAGCAATGTTGACAATAAATAGATACGCAAAACAAAAAAGGGGTTAGCCGTTAAGCTAACCCCTTAATTTTAATTGGCGTCCCCATGGGGATTCGAACCCCAGTTACTGCCGTGAAAGGGCAGCCAAACCGTCTTTGCGCGTCCACCGCAGTTTACGTAAGTAACTGTTTTTATAGACTGTACACGCCAGTGTATTTGTATAGACACACCCCCATCCACCCCCGTAATATTGACAAATATTGACACGCACCGGTTATTGCCGTGTCGAAAAACTGCAAATTCGTAACCACTGAACAGTGATTGCCGTGACGAAAAAACGAGGGTGGACACATGGCCAGAGCATCACGCAATTCAAAATTAGAGACACGCGCCAGCCGCAACAAATTGGAAATCGGCAAACGTCACTGGCAGCCGATTGGTAAAGGTCTGGCACTTGGATACCGCAAGGGTGCGGACGGCGGCACGTGGTACAAGCGCACTGCCCTGCCCGGCAACAAATACAGCATCGAGTCTATCGGCGTCGCCGACGATACCCGCGACGCCGACGGCATCGTGGTGTTCGACTACTTCACGGCGCAAGCGCGCGCCCGCCACATGGCGCACCAACAAGTCACGGTAAAGACTCGTTACAAGGTGTGCGACGCCGTGGCGGATTATCTGCAATGGTTCGCGGTCAACAGCAAGTCACTGGCCGTTACTGAGGCCGTCATCAACGCACACATCCTCCCCGCTTTTGGCGACCGGCTCATAACCAGTGTCGAGACCAAAGACATTGTGCAGTGGCGTGATGATCTTGTGCGCGCACCGATACGACGGCGCAGCAAGAAACCAGCGGAAGGCGCTGAAATAGTCGTGCGTGAGGAAGTCGTTAACCTGGACGATCCCGACGTATTGCGGCGGCGCAGGTCCACAGCAAACCGCGTGCTGACCGTGTTTAAAGCGATTTTGAATAAAGCATGGCGTGACGGCATCGTTCACAGCGACGAAGCATGGCGGCGCGTTTCAAGTTTTGAAAATGCGGACGGCGCACGGAAGATATTTTTAAACGCGGAGCAATGCGCCCGCCTGATAAATACCGCCAGCGGGAAATTCCGCAATCTTATTCATGCAGCGTTATTGACTGGTGCACGTTATGGAGAACTGGCACATGCGCGGGTCCGCGACTTTGACGCTGCGGGTGGCATAGTCACTTTTCACATCAGCAAAACAAAAGCGCACGACACGTTTTTGACCGAAGAGGCTGTGAAGTTTTTCGAGTCGGTCACTGCCGGGCGTCATCCCGACGAATATTTACTGACCAAAGACGACGGCACGCCATGGGGCCAGAACCATCACATTAAGTCGTTCAATGCTGCTGCCGCGCGTGCCCACCTGCCCCTCGCCACAACTTTTTATGCGTTGCGCCATACCTACATCAGCGAAGCGCTGAAGCATGGAGTAAACCTAAAGGCCGTGGCAGATTCATGCGGCACCAGCGTGAGGATGATCGAGACGAATTACGCCAAGTTCACGAACACAGACCGGCGCGCAATGTTCAACGGAATGCCGAGCTTCGCCGTCGCGCCGAGCAACGTCATCCCGATGAAAAGCAGTCGGACGGTGAAGTGAAAATGATCGCTTACGATTACACACGTGCCAAAAACGTTAAACCGCTGCGACCGTCTCGCGACCTTGGGAAGTTCTTTGATAACGCAGAGCGCGGCGCATGGGAAGTGCTGAAGTCTTACGACATCAAGCAGAAGAAGGGCCAAGTGTTGCCTGATCAAACGATAACAGACAAACACGCCGAGGCCGACGTGCGCGTGGCCTGCCGTGTGCTGGAAAACATCGAGCGCGGGCGCATCTACTGGAAAGCGCTAAAAGGCGAGCGTAATCGTGCCGAGGCGTTGGTGTTCAACGTTGCAACAATCATGGAGCAATTGAATGGTGCGGCGACAAAGGCGGTAAGTGCGGGCAATTCAAAGCGGGCAAAAAAAGAGCGTGTCCCAGCGTTTTACGAGCCACGCAATAACGCAATTCGCGCCCGCGCTAACAAATTGATACTGGAAGGTGTGGCCGGACGCAACGTCATTACCGATCTGATAAAGCACGCAAAGGACAAAGGATTAGCGTGGCCAATGTCGCGCAAGCCGTACGTTGACATATTACTCAAAAAATAACGCCCGCATCAGATATTGGAGTTAGCCGCGCTAGCTCCAATAACGCTGTAGAACTCCCCGAAAAAGTGCGTAGATTAACTATCCAAGTTCACATGAACGCGGATAGCTAACCCGGCACCGCGTTCAACGACGCGGAGCCTGATAATGTATACACCAGAAAACCACGAAGCATTCACAATCGAATTATTTTGCAAATCGCACGGCATATCGCGTGCGATGTTTTACAAATTGAAAGCCGAGGGACGCGGACCGAGGCTGATGCAGGTCGGCACCAAACCGCTAATCAGTCGGGAAGCTGCGCAAGACTGGCGCAAGGCTATGGAACAGGTCGCCGCCTAATGACCACAAATGAAAACGGCGCGACCCTTGAGCAAGGCGCGCCGTCGAAAAACAATCTCAAAGCAAGCGCAGTCATTATCGCCTTCCAAAAAATCCAACGCAAGGCATTCTGTGCATTCTGTCGTGTTCCGGCACACCTGCCGTGCAAGTGCGCACACTTTATTGCGATTGCCGAGCGTCAACGGGCACGCCGAATTGAGTTGCGAGGTGGCCGATGATCGCACCCGAAATCAGTTTGGACGATCTCGACTCGCTGTATGACGAACAAGGAAGGCTTTCCCCGGAAAGCGCTGCAGCGATCAAGGCGCAATTCTTTTCGAAGTCGTCACCTGACGCCATGAAACCAAAATCTCTACAAGCAACGCTTGCCAAGGTGGCGGTATTCGACGCGGACACACTGCTACCGGAGTCTCTACGCGACTGGGTTACGGATGAGGCAGACCGGATGCCGTGCCCGCCTGATTATGTCGCGGCCGCTGTTGTGGTGGCGCTGGGGGCGGTTATTGGCGCACGTTGTGCGATCAAGCCAAAGGCGCGTGATTCGTGGCAGGTGGTGCCCAATTTATGGGGCGGAATCGTCGGACTTCCGTCCGCAAAAAAATCACCAGCGATAAGCAGCGCACTCAAACCACTGGAACGCCTGATCGCGCTGGAAATTGAAGCGCATCAAAGCGAGCTGGCAGAATTTGAAGTAGAAAAATCAATTTACGACGCACAGTCCGGCGCAATTGAGTCGCAAATTAAAAAGTCGGCAGCGGCAAAACCTTCTAACGACAGTAACGGCAGTGCCCTTACCGGCCTCGCGCAGAAATTACGGGACCACAAACAGGGTGCGCCAAAGCCGCCGAACATGAAACGGTATCGCTCGAATGACACCACTGTCGAAAAACTTGGTGAACTATTGCGTGATAACCCGGCTGGCATGCTCGTGTTACGCGATGAGCTTGTCGGATTGCTTGCAAGCTGGGATCGCGAAGGCCGCGAAGGCGACCGCGCGTTTTTCCTTGAGGCCTGGAACGGTACGGGCGGATTCGATACCGACCGCATTGGGCGCGGATCAATTTTGATTCCTAACCTATGCGTTTCAATTTTCGGCGGTATTCAGCCGGACAAGCTGGTTAGCTATTTAGAGCAAGCATCGCACACGCTTGCAAACGATGGAATGCTGCAACGGTTTCAGTTGCTTGTATACCCGGACCCTTGCAAATGGGAGTGGCGCGACCGCGATCCTAATAAGTCTGCACGCGATGACGTGTTTAAGCTGTTCGAGGCGTTGGCGTCATTCAATCCGACCGAATGGGGCGCATCCCCGGCAGACGCCTTTAATAAATTTCCCTACTTCCAATTCGACGCGGGAGCGCAGGAAATCTTTATTGAATGGACCGCCGAGTTACATCGCGACAAGCTGCCAAGAGAAGAGCATCCGATCATTGCTCAACACCTGGCAAAGTTCGACAAGCTATTCCCCGCGCTGGCGTTAATTTTTCACCTGACAGAATGCGCCACTAATGACCGGCGCGGACCTGTTACCGCTGATTGTGCGTTACGGGCTGCGGCTTGGTGTGAATATCTTGAGTCGCACGCTCGCCGCTGTTACGGGCTGTTGATTGATGACGGCATGCGATCTGCCCAAGCTTTGGCAGACAAAATTAAACGCGGCGGTCTGCAAGCTGGATTCACTGCCCGCGACGTTCGTCGCAATCAGTGGCGCTACTTAACTACAAATGACGCAGTGCAATCGGCGCTTGATTGGCTTGAGGATGAAGGCTGGCTAATCGCTGAATCGACTGGCGGCGACGGCCCGGGCGCAGGTCGTCGCACATTTCGTTATTACATTGCCCCCGCCGTGAAGGAGGCCCCATAAATGTCTACCCATTGGCTTGATCGTGCGCGCCTTGAAATTCCGCAAAGTACTGGGGAGGGCACTGCCGATACTGCCGAAAGAAATCTAACGACAGTAATGGCAGTACCACAACCGGGCAAATCTGAAATTTCGCAGGCCGATGAAACCCGCATCCGCGCATGGCTTCTGCACATCGGCGAGACACACCAGCCGATCATCGACGATGTGATGCAGATGATCGCGAACGATCCGGTTGCGCTCGCGTATTACTTGAAGCGATCCGACGAAGTGCCACATTCAAACCAACCCGAGGCACAACATGACTGAAATATTTTCATTGCCCGACCTTGCAACTCAAATAAACGCCGAGCACTCAGCGGCGACAACGGCGGCGAATACGGCCGTGCAGCACGCGCTGAATGCTGGGCAATTGTTGATCGAAGCAAAAAAACTGGTGGCACACGGCGAATGGCTGCCGTGGATCGCGGCGAATTGCCAGCTTGCCGACCGCACAGTGCAGGGATACATGCGCCTTGCTCGCGAGTTGCCAAAGTTGGACGGGCCAAAAGCGCAACGCGTTGCGGATTTGCCGCTGCGCGAAGCGCTGGCGTTATTGGCCGACGACCGGATGCGCGAGCTAAAACCAACATCACCGGGCGCTGATTGGCTACCGAAAAACGGACTTATCGCACGCGCTGAGGTTAGCGCTAACGGCAAGAGCTTTCAGTTTTTTATGGAAGAAGTTCCACATGGGCCAGGATTTTTTAGGATTTTGAGATACACCCATTGTGACGGTGAGATTGTCGATGACTTCGTCCGGCGCGGGATTCGCGCGGACGGTATCGAATTACTGGATCATTTTTTCACTGATGGAACGGGTTACACCCTAGCCAACTTGCCATGGCAATACGCTCGCGAAGAAATACCGCTTTCGCCGTGGGGCGCACCATGACTGACACCACGCAGCACGTCATTGCGGGCGTTGCGATATACCGGGGGGAGGGTCAAAACTCTAACACTTCGAAACATAGGACCATTCATTGGCATTTAATCTCACAAACAGCGGGAAAAAAGGTGATTAACGGAGCAAAAAAAATGACTGACCTTGAGAAAATCGGTGCCCACTACGACTCGTTTCTCGGCGAACTGCTGGACGGACTCGACAACGATATGGCTCGTGCGGTATTCATGAAAATGACGCTAAACGCGGTGCTAACGCAATTCGTCCGACGCAAAGGCTTTGCCGAGGTTGCCGGACTGTTGCGACACGTGGCCGATCATCTTGACGCGCAAAATCGGAGGGCCGCAAATTGACCGACAAGCAAACCCCTGATCGCCCCGCAGTCGAAAAAGCGCTACGCGAGTGCGGCCTGAGTGCAAGGCAGGCAAAGAAACTGTTATCCGGCGGCTGGAAATTGCTGTCCAGCGAAGAAGAGCAATTGCTCGCCGAGCTTGATGATTTAAAGGTCCGGTTCAGCGAGTTGTTATCTCAAAAATGATGATGTAGACTTGTTGTCAACATACTCCCCCATTGTCCGCAACGAACGACGGCGTGGAGCCAAACAGGCAAAGGCTTTTGAAGCTGCGCGTAACGCGCGTTTCCGATGACCCGAGGCTTGAAAGGCTTTGCGCCGTCGGCACGTCTGAATACTCAGAACCCGGCCCGCGAAGAAATCACACATCGCAAAAGGGTCACATCATGAGCAATCAAGTTTTAGATAAAATCACCGAATTTGGCGACGCCGTTATCGCCCTACGAAAATCAAACGATGCACGTTTTGATGCGTTGCAATCGCGTGTCGAACTGGCCGAATCTCTTCAAGATCGCCCGCGCGGCGCACCCGGCGAGTCTCGAAAAGATGCTCACTACAAAACTTTCCACGTTAACGGCGAAAAGCATTTCATGTTGCCGCATAGCGTCAAGGCTTCGGATATCCCCGACCTGGCCCCAGCACAGCGGCCCGAAATCGCGCTCCATCGCTGGCTTCACGCCGCAGTTGTGGGCGAGGGGTGCAAAGATCTCGAGGCGTTAGAATTCGCACGTGAGAAAAAGGCTCTAACGACTGGCACATCGGGCATCTTGATCCCGACCGAATATCAATCTGAATGGATTGACGCGATTCGCGCGAAAATGGTTTTGAATCGCGCTGGCATGTCGACCGTAATTATGCGGGAAAAAAGCTATACAGCATCCGCTGTCACCGCTGATCCGTCCGCCTCATGGCATGCGGAAGCAGGCGCAATAACCGCGTCTAACGCGACCTTCGCAGCTCGAACGCTGACAGCAAAGACGGTGGTTATCCGTTCGCAGGCGAGCATGGAACTCGCGGCTGATTCGCCCGATTTTGGCATGCAGCTACAAAAAGTCTTGACCGGGGCGATTGCAGCGGAAATTGATCGTGTCGGACTGCATGGCGCGGGCGGCAATGCCCCGCAAGGTATTTACGGCGCAAGCGGCATCTCGACAACTGCCAGCGTCGGCATTCCGACCAATTACAGTCACCTGACCAGCGCGCTCAAAACGTTGATGCAAAGCGGTTTGTCGCTCGAAACTGCGGCCAAATTTGCGATAATGAGTCCGCGCACGTGGCTGACATATGAAGGTCTTGTCACTGGCATCACCAACGACAAAACTCCGCTGCAACGTCCGCCGTCGTTGCAAAACATGCAATTCCTGATCACATCGAATGTCTCTAACACTCTAGTTGATGGGTCCAGCCCGCAGGCGGGTAGTGCTATTTTCCTCGGCGATTTCCGCGACTTGGCGATGGGCATTCGACAACAGGCGTCGGTTGAAATCGTTAAGAGTGATGCGTACTCAGGCAATCTGGTGCTGGACTTCATCGCATACGCGCGTGTCGACTTTGCATTGTTGCGCCCCGCGTCGTTCGTGGTGCTGGATGCCGTCCGTGCGTAACCACTAGGAATAGCGGCGATGCTTGGCACGGTGCCGCGAGGGCGTCAATCCCTTTCAAGCCGACCAAGGGCGACAAGTCGTGAGTGTTGCCGGAAAAACAACCGCGACAGCCGGTCGCTGACGACGTTGGGCTAGTTCTCTCCCACTCGTTGCCAGCGGACCGGCATTTACTAACACGCAATGCACCGGACGACCTAACATGACATGCAACAGGACTGCGCGGGAAGCGCAAGGCGCCGCGCACATGCTATGCGATGCAAAGGTATGCAGACGAAGCTATCACGTCCTAACCGTGCGCTCAGTGCGACAGGCCGGGGGTGGGTCAAAAAGATGACGCGTTGTGATGCAGGACCGAATGATTGCAGATTAATGTACAAAACTAAGTGATTCCTTTCAAAAATGGGGTTCTCACATGACGAAACCGCCTAAAACTCTATCCGCTGAAGCCCGCAAGCTTTGGCGCGACCTTTCCACTGAATACTCAATTGAAGATTCTGCTGGTATCCGCCTGCTGCAAACTGCATGCGAAGCGCTGGATTCAATGCGCACCGCACAAGCCTTGATCGACACACACGGCGTGGCAACACTCGACAAATACGACCAACTGAAAGCTAACCCGGCGTGCGCGGTAATGCGTGATTCACGCGCCGCGATGATCGCTTCGATGAAAGCATTGAATCTCGACCTTGAACCGCTACGGTCAAAACCTGGCCGACCGGGTGGCACCTGATGCCTACTAATCGCACGCGTGTAGCTCGACACCGGAAGGAGAAGCCAACACTTGGCCCCGCTGAGCGGTACTACCTGCTAACCGGCTTCTGGTTCTCACCCGGCGAACTTGGCGACGATGACGCGGCGTCGCTGTGGCTGGATCATCGCGATACGTTGCTGTCGTTTTGGATTCAGGACGCGGACGCGTATCGGCTCCCAAAGGATCGTGGATTCTATGACGACGTGCCGGGTGGAGTTGGTACGCGACCGGCTGCATGGTGGTGGTTTGATGTCCCTGAAGAACGGCGGACTGTAACCGCTGCTGAAATTATTGCCACTGAAGTTGCCGCGCTTGGGCAGGCGCAACACGGTGAAGACTATTACCGGCACCATGACCTTAGCGAAACATCCTATTCCTACTTGCTTCGATTGAAGCTGTTCACCACGGCGGAAAAAGCCTACTTCGCGCGCTTCCCGGCGATCAAGGCTGCCGACTGGGACTTGTTGCAGCGTAATGACTGGCACACCAAAGAAGGCCGCGACCGACTGCTGAACAATCATCAATTGCGGGCTGATGATGTTGACCGTGCCCGCATTGTCGCGTGGTGGGAGCGTATCGGGATTATTTAAGGCCGCTACTCGAAAGGGTGCGGCCTTTATTTTTGGGCAGAGGGTAAGGACGCCGTCAACTTGTGAAGGTCAACGAACATGATCGGATGTTTATTTTTCTCTTCCGACTCAAGCATTGTGAAGCCGCACTTCTTATAGAAACTAACCGCACTGTGCTTGGCGTCCGTAACCAAGAAACGACACCCCGCGTGCGGCATGATGTTTTCGACAACGTGACGAATACACCAGTCCATCACGGTGCGACCGTAACCGCCGCGCTGTAAATCGTTGTGAATCGCCAAACGTGCGATCTTGATCGCGGGGAACGTGGTGTATTTGTTCGCGTCACCGCAATCGTCCAGCCGTGTACTGGCTTCGTTTTTTATCTCACTGCAAACGAGGGTGAGATACCCAAGAACTCGCGAGTCATCCGGTGAATCTACAAGTACGAATGTTTTTGCGACGTTCTTGTGATGGTAGTCCTTCGCCTGATTCTTGAGGAAGGACTTAAGCGGCTGGGCTTCTGGGGTTCCGAGGGAAAACTTGCCGGTATCGTCGCCGGGTCTTATCGGTCTGAGAAATAATGCGTCGGACAATCTCTTGTGTCCTTGTTATCCGCGACTACTTCTTAGGTTTGATTGTGGCGTAACCCTTGCGGTTGAATTCATCTACAAGCGATTTTCCGCGCGCGTATGAATCCCGTGCGGCCTGCTTTGGGCGACCATGCGTTACTTGGCGATCAAACGCTTTCGCGTCATTCCCACTGATTGTGATTCCACCGAACACAGACGTCTTAACACTCATGGCCGTTTCCCTGCTGCTTGTAGTTCTATGTCGGACAAGATACCGCGATCCTGTAGCGCTCGCTACTATTCGTTCAATATGTTCCTGTGGATGGCGAGGAAATATTGACGTGTCAATAACTCACGTGCGCGGGGATCGTTCCCGGTACATGAATATTGACAAAATATAGACACGAAAACAAAAAAGGGTTAGCCGTTAAGCTAACCCCTTGTTTTTATTGGCGTCCCCATGGGGATTCGAACCCCAGTTACTGCC
>JACQEQ010000383.1 GCA_016200445.1 Gammaproteobacteria bacterium
CATAGAGTCGCCCATAACCCGCAATGCATAGGCCTCGCTGTTTTCGCTTGAACATCCACCTTGAGCCATCATTGTCGTTCTCTGCCTGATAATAATTCGGTTCAGGTGTCGTTCAGTGGCAAGTCGTTACATTGAACTCAACCTGGCGAATCACCCGAAACTCGCGCCGGGGAAGTTTATATCTTAATACTTCGCCTTACTCTGGAGATTAATATGCGTAAAACTTTTGCACTCATTGCCGGGATGGCCAGCTTAGTCCTGATATCGACGAGCGGCTGGGCCGCTGACTCAGCCGCAGCACTGGAACTGGCCAAAAAAAGCGGTTGTCTGGCCTGCCATAGCGTGGAAAAGAAAGTCGTTGGTCCGGCATGGAAAGACGTGTCCGAGAAATATAAGGGTAACGCGGAAATGAAAGCCAAGTTAGTCGCTAAAGTGAAAGCGGGTGGCAAAGGCGTTTGGGGTGAAGTACCGATGCCTCCCTACTCGCCGCGCGTCGCAGATGCGGACATAGAAACACTGGTCACTTTTGTACTGTCTATTGCCGATCAGAAATAACGCGTTGTTCAATGTAACGGCGGTTACGGCCGCCGTTACTAAAATTATTTCGATGTTGAACTGCTGAGTTGCCATGCGCATTCTAGTCATCGAAGACGAACATCACCTGCTCAACCAAATCGCTACGCGATTGCGTAGCGACGGCTATGCGGTGGATACATCCGCCAACGGCAAAGACGGTTTGTATTTGGGTTTGGAATTCAATTTCGACGCCGCCATTGTCGATTTAGGTTTGCCGGATCTCCCAGGCATGGCTGTGATTGAAAAACTACGTGCCGCGAACAAAAAATTTCCGATCCTCATATTAACGGCGCGTAACCGTTGGCAAGACAAAGTTGCCGGCTTGGAATCTGGCGCGGACGACTACATCACCAAACCATTTCATATCGAAGAATTGTGTGCACGTTTACGAGCCCTGCTACGCCGCACCGGCGGGCAAGCGCAATCACTGCTGCGGCATGGCGATATTTCGCTGAATCTGACTTCGCATGAAGTACGCGTGAATGATGCGCCCATTGAACTTACCGCATTCGAATACAAAGCACTTGAATATCTCATGCTGCACGCGGGCGAAGTAATTTCAAAAACCCAGCTGACCGAACATCTGTATGAGCAGGACTACGAACGCGACAGCAACGTGATTGAAGTGTTCATCGGCCGCCTGCGCCGCAAACTCGATCCAGAAAATCGCGATCAACCTATCGAAACACTGCGTGGTCAGGGCTATCGCTTCAAGTCACAGGGCGCGATGGCGTGACGTTATCGCTACATACCCGGGTCATCGCCGCTGCGGCGATCGTAATGGTGAGTTTTTTCGGCATCGCCGGCGGGACCTTGCAATCCATTTATTACCACGACCTGCTTACGGCATTGCAAGACCGCTTACAAAGCGACGCTTATGTGTTAATTGCCGCATCCGAACTCGATGACAACGGCGCTTTAAATATTTTATTTCCACTGCCGGACACCCGGTTTCTTGCCACGCATTCGACCGTTTATGCGCAAATCATTGGCAATGAAAAAAGGCAAACGTGGCAGTCGGCGTCACTGGCTCGCACTAGCATTCCATTCCCGCAAAATCTAACCACAGCAGAGCGGAGTTTTGAACAATTACAGACCAGCGACGGCCAGGCTGTATACGTTTTTAGCCTGGGTGTGGCCTTGCAAGGCAGCAGCGCGACACAAAATATATTTACCGTAAGTGTCGCAACCGACCTACGCGACTTTACCCGTCGCATCGCACGCTTTAAACGCAGCTTGTGGATCTGGCTGGGCGGGGTTACAGCTCTTTTACTCGTGGTACAAAGCATAATCTTACGCTGGGGATTAACGCCTCTAACGCGTGTCGCAAGCGAACTACGCGCAATTGAAAAAGGACAACGCTCATCTCTGGGTGGCGATTACCCGCGCGAGCTACATGCGCTCACTGAAAATATCAACACCTTGATTCGTAATCGCCAAGAACATATCGAGCGCTACCGCAATACACTAAGTGACCTAGCTCATAGTCTGAATACACCACTGGCTGTATTGCGGGGTATTAGTGAAACTAAATCCGATCTTAATGCATCAGCAGAAACGTTGCGTGAGCAAGTTGAATATATGTCAAGCATTGTTGCCTATCAATTGCAGAAAGCAGCTGCTTCAGGCAGCGGAGCTCTTACCGCGCCGGTGGCGATTCAACCTATCGCAATAAAGATCGTCAACACCTTGAACAAAGTCTATGCCGAAAAAAATGTGCAATGTACCGTGGATATCGAAGCCGGCACCATTTTCCACGGCGACGTCGGTGATCTCATGGAATTACTTGGCAACCTGCTCGACAACGCTTTTAAATGGAGCACGCGCCGCGTGCAACTGCACGCGGCGATGTCGACCCATCCCGAGAATCCTATTTTGAACCTCAGCATTGATGATGACGGACCGGGGATTCCCGCGAATATGATCGATCGTGTGATGGATCGCGGCGTACGGGCAGACCTGTCGACTTCCGGTCATGGTATTGGTTTGGCGGTGGTACGTGATATTGTCAAGCTCTACAGCGGGACATTAGTGATTAGTCAAAATTCAAATGGCGGCGCACATGTTGCGGTGACACTGCACACTATGTGACACGCATCACGCATCAACTGGTTTTTAACCCGCAAGGGCCGAAATATTTTCAGTCGTGATTACAGAATCGATCTCGCGTTCCGATACAGTGATGACCGGTCAGCAAATTTGGCCACGCTGTCGTTTGCATTGAGCCATAAAACGTATTAGTTTACATAGACTTTGACGCAGTGCCTGTGGAATTTAAATAACTCAGGTCGCGTGTTCGTTGAAAATTAACAACAAGGGTACTTACAACTACGATGCGCCGAATCACGATCACACTGGTGTGTTTGTTACTGAGCTCCACCGCGTTTGCCTTGTCAGTTGACGATGCCGTGGGAACTGCTCCGTTAAAGCAGACTTACACTGAGCGCAATCATCGTCCGAGCTATAGTTCGCGTGAACGCGTACGCCCGGTTTACCGTCGCCCCAAACACGAAACCCGACAAAGTCAACAAGTGGGCAAACTACGCTTAGCTTCAGCATCGGCGTTGGTCATCGACCAAACCAACGGGGCAATGCTTTACGGCAAAAATATCGGCGCGCGCCAACCCATCGCTTCGATCACCAAACTAATGACGGCGATGGTTGTGCTTGACGGCCATCAAGCACTCGACGAAAAAATCAGCGTGACTGAAGACGATGTTGATCACATCAAGTTTTCAACTTCGCGGCTGACCGTGGGTTCGGTCTTGACGCGTTTCGAAATGCTGCAATTGGCGCTGATGTCATCAGAAAACCGCGCGGCTTCAGCACTTGGACGCAGCTACCCCGGTGGCATTGAAGCCTTCGTCGAGGCCATGAACAACAAAGCCAAAGCGATTGGCATGGATGATTCCACTTTTGCAGATGCATCCGGACTCGATCAGCGCAATATGTCCACAGCATCAGATCTCGCGCGTATGGTCGGCGCTGCGTACGGTTATGATGTAATCCGCCAAGTCTCGACAACCGCTTCATATATTGTTGAGACCGACAACTATCGCCCGACCCAGTATCGCAATTCCAACGCGCTCATCAGCAACAAAGATTGGGACATTGGCCTGAGCAAGACCGGATTTATTCGTGAAGCGGGGCATTGCTTGGTCATGCAGGCACAAATCTCCACGCGTAATTTAATCATCATCCTGCTCGACGGCCAGGGCAAAATGACACGTGTCGGCGATGCCAATCGCATTAAAAAATGGCTTGAAAATACCCAATTCAAAAGCAATCAAATCAGCTAGCCGCTAGCGAATCGAATTCCAAGTTCAATAATCCCGATCAAGTGCTACTTGGTCAGTCAGCCGTCTGCGCTAAAATTAGATTCACCTCCACATGTGTCTGAACATCGGCGGTTTCAATTGAGTTGTACGCCGCACAATTTACCAGACGTCGTATCCCCCTGAGATTTTCTAGTGTGCTGCACCGCAGACATTGATTGCATCTGCGCAGCGCACAAAGGTACATTACCGTCTCGGTTTACCCAACCTAAAACCCGATGCATTACCTTGAAACACTTATGATTAATCCCCCAGATCAACCGCCAGAAGAAAATAGTAAATCGCAACGCAAACGTGAAGTCACGGCACTGCAAGATCTCGGCGAAGAGCTGCTAAAACTTAATTCGGGCCAATTGGAACAAATACCGTTACCAGAAGAGGTGCGCAGCGCGATCGAGGACGCCCTGAAGATGAGCGCACACGGCGCATTGCGTCGCCAGA
>JACQEQ010000378.1 GCA_016200445.1 Gammaproteobacteria bacterium
CGGCCAGGAGCGCCCCGGCCAAGCCTGGCCCGGCGGTATACGCGATACCATCGAGTTCAGTGCGCTTCAAACCGGCCTCAGCCAGGAGTTGCTGAATCAGCGGCAGCGTCTTACGTACGTGGTCGCGCGAGGCCAGTTCCGGTACCACGCCACCGTACGGCTGGTGCAGATCAATCTGGCTATATAGATGGTGTGCCAGCAAGCCGCGCTCGGTGTCGAACACCGCAACTCCGGTTTCATCGCAGGAGGTTTCTATACCAAGGACGCGCATGGGTGGTGATTCGCTTTGCGTTTTTCAGGGTTAACTACTAGAATTCAGCCTTTTCAGATTCCGGTCGAAAAGTAACCGGTGATTTACTTTAAGCAACTGAGGTTAACGATCCAATGCCTTCTGTACGTCTACGTGATAATGAACCCTTCGAAGTCGCGCTGCGCCGTTTCAAGCGCACCTGTGAAAAAGCCGGAATTATAACCGAAACCCGCCGCCGCGAGTTTTATGAAAAGCCGACTGAAATTCGCAAGCGCAAAGCCGCTGCTGCGGTAAAGCGTCATCTCAAGAAGTTGTCGCGCGAAAATCTGCGTCGTCAGCAACGTACTTGATCCAACGCAAACATTATGACGGACAGCGCGCTTAAGCTGCGCATTACCGACGACATGAAAACCGCGATGCGCGCCAAAGACGCGGCGCGGTTGGGCGTGATCCGGTTAGTGCTTTCCGAGATCAAGCAGCGTGAAGTCGACGAGCGCATCAGTTTGGACGACACCCAGGTGTATACGGTGTTGAACAAAATGATTAAGCAGCGCCGCGATTCGCTCGAACAATTTAAGGCGGGTAATCGTCAGGATTTAGCCGATCAGGAAAGTTTCGAGCCCGGCATCTTGCAAACGTATCTACCCGCTGCCATGGGCGAAGCAGAGGTCGATCAGATCATTAAGGAGGCAATCACCACCTCCGGCGATAGTAGTATTAAGGACATGGGTGCGTTGATGTCAACGTTGCGCCCAAAATTACAAGGACGTACGGACATGAGCGAAGTCAGCAAAAAAATCAAGGCTCTGCTCACTCCATAATTTCATGCCTCGCGGAATTTCCGCGCCTCGCCCTTGTAGACTATTTAACATGGACCTATGGCCGGACGCATCCCGCAACAATTTATCCAAGAACTGTTATCCCGCGTCGACATCGCGGACATCGTAGGCGAACGCATTGCGCTCAAGAAAACCGGGCAGAATTATATGGCCTGCTGCCCGTTCCATAACGAAAAAACACCCTCGTTCAGCGTCAGTCCTAGCAAGCAGTTTTATCATTGTTTCGGTTGCGGCGCGCATGGTTCGGCCATCAGCTTTTTGATGGAATATGATCGCCTGGAGTTCGTCGATGCGGTTAAACAGCTCGCCGCACGTGCAGGAGTCGAAGTGCCGCGTGACGGTGCAACCGCAACACCCAGTCAGGATTACCAGACGCTCTACGCGACGTTAGAAACGGCGGCAAAATTTTTCGCTGCGCAACTACGTGAGCCAGGCGCTGGGGCCGCCGTAGATTATCTCAAAGCGCGCGGCCTAACCGGTGCGATTGCTCAGGAATACGGGATTGGCTACGCGCCGGCAGGTTGGGATCACCTGTTGCAACATTTCGGTGGCGATGCCGGCGTGCGGCAGCGACTCCTGCAAGCCGGGCTGGTGATCGAAAAAGAAGGCGGTGGTGTTTATGACCGGTTTCGCAACCGCGTGATGTTTCCGATTCGCGACGCACGCGGACGCGTGGTCGGATTCGGCGGTCGTGTTTTAACCGATGAAACTCCCAAATATTTGAACTCGCCGGAAACCCCAGTGTTCCATAAAGGCCGCGAACTCTACGGTCTGTGCGAAGCGCGCAAACGTGTGCGCGACTTGGCCCAGGTGTTGGTGGTCGAAGGTTATATGGATGTGGTTGGCTTGGCGCAGTACGGCATTGGCAATGCCGTTGCAACGTTAGGTACCGCGACCACGCGCGAACATATCGAGCGTCTGTTCCGCGTCACCAGTGATGTGGTGTTTTGTTTCGACGGCGATAACGCCGGGCGCAAGGCCGCTTGGCGTGCATTGGAAGCCGCGTTGCCGTTAATGACCGGTCAACAACACGTGCGATTTATGTTTTTGCCGGAGGGTGAAGACCCTGATAGCTTGGTGCGCAAGGAAGGCCGCGAGTTATTCGCAGCGCGAAGCGTGACTGCGATACCACTTTCTACCTATTTGTTTGAGCATTTAGTCGCTGGCGCCGACCTCTCTTCTATAGAGGGGCGCGCACGTTTGGTGGAATTGGCCCGTCCGCTGATCTCCAAGATTCCAATTGGGGTTTACCGCCAAATGACGACAGCACGGCTTGCAGAAATAACGCAGATGGATGAGACGCGATTGACGCGTGCGCTCGATAGCGGCAAAACGCTGGAGCCAGTCGCAATTGCACGTAGAGTTCGTGCACCCATTATCCAAGGCGCACCGTCGGCAGTGCGTACAGCGGTGAAATTATTGTTACAAGATCCTAGGCTGGCGCGGGAAACCACTGAACTTTGCGCTACAA
>JACQEQ010000022.1 GCA_016200445.1 Gammaproteobacteria bacterium
CGCATGACCTGCCTCGAAAACAATGTTTGCATAACTATTTTAGTGCCGGTTCTTTACAACTTGGCGAACACCTGCTCCGCCGCCGCCAAGGTCGCGGCGATTTCTGCATCGCCATGCGCGCTCGATACAAAGCCGGCTTCAAACGCCGACGGCGCGAGATACACGCCCTGTTCCAGCATGCCGTGGTAGAACTTTTTGAACCGCTCTACATTGCACTGCGTCGCTTGCGCGTAATTGGTCACTTGCGCTTCGGTGGAGAAGAAAATACCGAACATGCCGCCCACCGTATTGGTGGTGAGCGGAATTTTTGCCTGCTTCGCCTTTGCAACTAAGCCATCGGTAAGTTGTTGCGTGCGGGTCGTGAGCTTCTCGAAAAAGCCGGGTTTGGAAATGATATTCAGCATCGCCAGCCCCGCCGCCATCGATACCGGATTACCCGACAGCGTGCCGGCCTGATACACCGGACCGAGCGGCGCGATTTTTTCCATAATGGCGCGCTTGCCGCCGAAGGCGCCGACCGGCAAACCGCCGCCGATGACTTTGCCCAGCGTGGTGAGGTCGGGTTTCACTTTATATAAAGCCTGCGCGCCGCCGAGCGCAACGCGGAACCCGGTCATGACTTCATCGAAAATCAGCACTGCGCCGTATTCGTCGCACACGGCACGCAAGCCGTGCAAAAATCCCGGCGTCGGCGGGATGCAATTCATGTTGCCCGCTACCGGTTCAACAATAATGCAGGCGATCTGGCGGCCAACCTGGGCGAACACTTCGCGCACTTGCGCAAGATTGTTGTACTCGACGGTAAGCGTGTGCTCGGCCAGCGCAACCGGCACACCCGGCGAGGTCGGCACACCCAAGGTCAACGCGCCGGAACCGGCCTTGACTAATAACGAATCGGAATGGCCGTGGTAGCACCCTTCGAATTTTAAAATCTTGTCGCGCCCGGTGTAACCGCGTGCCAGACGAATCGCGCTCATGGTCGCTTCGGTGCCGGAGCTTACCATGCGCACCATCTCCATCGACGGCACCAGCTCGCACACCTTGTCCGCCATCTGCGTTTCGATTTTGGTTGGCGCACCGAAGCCCAAGCCGCGCGCAATCGCTTCGCGCACCGCGTGCAAAACTTCTGGGTGCGCGTGACCCGCGATCATCGGCCCCCACGAGCCGACGTAGTCTACGTAACGTTTGCCGTCTTCATCGTAAAGATAAGCGCCTTCACCGCGCGCGAAAAATATCGGGTCGCCACCGACACCGCGAAACGCGCGTACCGGCGAATTCACGCCGCCGGGGATGTGGTGTTGGGCTTGAACGAAGAGGTCGTGGGATTGGGTCATGACTGTTTCCTTGAAAAATCGAAATTGCTAAATGACAAACGTCTTCCCGGCCGCAGCAAACAAATGCGCGTATTTTTGCGCCGCACTGCGCACATCGGGCTGGCCGAATACGCCATGGCAAGCGGCGATTAAATTCGCGCCTGATTGCACGATGGGCCGGCCATTTTCCGGCGTGATGCCGCCAATGGCAACCATCGGGATGTGCAAATGCTTCTTGGCTTCTTGCAATAAATCGATGGTTGCGCGCACCGTGCCGCTTTTGGTCGCTGTCGGATGAAAGCTGCCAAACGCCACATAGTCGGCACCGGCGTGTTGCGCCCGCAGCGCAGGTGGAAACTCGTTGTAACACGACACGCCGATAATCGCGTGCTCGCCCAACAGTGCGCGTGCCGCGTGCACTTGCATATCCGCCGCACCCAAATGCACGCCTTGTGCGCTCACCTGACGCGCAAGCTCAACGTAATCGTTGATGATGAGAGGGATGCGGTGTACGCCACACACGTCGCGCAACAGAAGCGCTTCGCGCAAGCGTTGCGTTGCATCGGCAGTTTTGTTGCGGTATTGAATCATCACCGCGCCGCCTTCGATCACCTTGGCAACCAGCTCAGACAAGCGCTCTTCCGGCGTGAGTTGTGCGTCGGTAATGGCGTACAAACCGTGCGCCGGTAACCACTTATTCGTCGGTTTTGAAGGTTTCGTCATCTGACTCGCTGCCCTGCGCCCAAAATAACCGGTTGGGCAAGCGCTGCCCCATGCCGATACGGTATCCCTGTTTTAATGCTTCGTGCGCGTATTCCTGCGCCTCACGCACTGCGGTGTGCGGCTCCATACCCTGTGCAAATAATCCGGCAATGGCCGAAGCCAAGGTGCAACCGGAACCGTGATAACTGCCTTCCAGCCGCTCCCAATGAAAATCATCCATACGCCGGAAATTATTGTAAAGAACATTCACGACATCAGGCGTATTTTCGTGCGTGCCGGTCACCAGCAAATATTCACAACCGGACTCCAGCAGCTCGTGCGCGCAGGCGTCCAAATTGTCACCGTCGGGCGCGAAAGTGCGCAACTCCACGCTGTTAGGCGTGAGCAAGGTAGTCAGCGGGAACAGCAATTCCATCATCGCGTCGATGATTTCTTCGCTTGCAAGTTCGGTCGCACCGCTGCCACTGGCAATCACGGGGTCAAGCACCACCGGAATCTGCGGATAGTCCAACAAGATCGTGTGGATGACTTCCACGTTTTCAACACTGCCGACCATGCCGATTTTTATCGCCGCCACCGGCATGTCTTCCAAAATCGCGCGCGCCTGTTCCAACACCAGCATGGGATCAACCGCCACAAAGCGTTGCACATTGGCGGTATCTTGCACCGTAAGCGCAGTAATCACCGTGGTCGCGTGACAACCCATGCTCACAATCGCCTCGATATCGGCCTGAATACCGGCACCGCCGCTGGGGTCATGGCCGGCAAAAACTAATACGACAGGAACCGTGGCTGCTAAGTCGGTCATGGGGTTCTCTGAAAAATGTTTCGAATCAAAATGGTTTCACAACCACCAGAATAACAATGCCAAGCAGTAGCAGCACAGGAAATTCATTTAGCCAGCGGTAAAAAACGTGACCATGTCGATTGCTGTCATACTTGAAATCCTGCACCAATTTCCAGCAATACACATGATAGCCAATCAACACCGCCACCAACGCCAGTTTGGTATGCAACCACCCGGTTGCGCGATACGCCTCCCACGCATAGCCCAGCAGCAACCACACGCCAAAAATCGCCGTGCCCACCGCACCCATGGTGGTGATGATAAACAACTTGCGCTCCATCACTTTGAAACGCTCTTTGCCGGGCGCATCGTCGCAAGCGGCGTGATACACAAACAAACGCGGCAGATAAAACAAACCCGCAAACCACGTCACCATAAAGATGATGTGCCAGGCTTTGATCCAGGGCATGTGGGGCTCCGTGCGATTAAATGCTGCACAGTGTGCGGGTTGAAACGGGTGGGGATCAAGTCGCTGGATAAACTTGGCCGTCAGACTTTGAGCCTACCAACAATCAAGCATCTGACAGCGCGCTGGCAACAAACCTCGGTTCCTGCTTCACGCACTCAACCGCACTTCGCTTTTAATAGTCTCGCCATACTCGTTCGACGCAACAGCAAGATCGTACTGACTTTGTAGATTCATCCAGAATTGCGGGTTGTTGCCAAAGTAGCGGCCCAAGCGCAAGGCGGTGTCTGCGGTGATTCCGCGCTTGCCGTTCATGATATCGACGATCCGCCCAGAATGGACAGACAACGCGAGGGCAAGTTGGTTGGCAGACAATTCGCGCGCCACCAATTCGCGCTTAAGTACTCGACCGGGATGAATTGCAAGCATCGCACGCACCTCTATCAATGGTAATCAGTAATTTCGACGTCATAAGCATCGCCGTCGCGAAAACGGAAACACACGCGCCATGGTCCGTTGATGGTCATCGCCCATTGGCCTTTTCGGTCACCCTTCAACTTGTGCAATCCGAGACTCTTCAACGGACTCAGATCTTTCAGCGATGTGGCCGCGTTGAGCACCACAAGCAACTCCTGGGCAGTATCGGTTTCCATGCCACGAAACTTCGTGACGCGACCGTCTTCGTACAAGCGCTGCGAATCACGATTTGCCCATGACTTGATCATACGTAATTTTCACTACGCGACACGTAGTACGTCAATAGGTACTGATAACAAAAACCGGTTCAAAATGCACTAATATGGTGTCTGACCCCAACAGCGATGTGCCAGGCTTTGATCCAGGGCATGTGAGACTCCGTGCGATTGAATGCCACACAGTGTGCAGGGTGGGGTGGGTAGGTATCAAGTCTATGTAGGAAAGCAGCATACCTGAGTACGCTGCCCCTTCAGCTGTATCGAAGAGTCTTCCGCTACATTATTTACATCTATCGGAACGGGACAGCAGCCTGATTCAGTACACCTTGTATGGCAAGAACTTTCCGCTCATGACGATACGTACCCGATCACCTTTTGGATCAACTTCGCGTTGCAAGTCCATGCTGAAATCGATCGCGCTCATGATGCCGTCGCCGAATTCTTCGTGGATGAGCGCTTTGAAGGTAGTGCCGTAGACGTTGACGAGTTCGTAAAAACGGTAAATCAACGGATCGGACGGCACTGCCGTGGGCAGCGAACCCTTGTATGGCACTTCTTGCAGCAACGCCGTCGCTTCTGCAGGTAGGCTCAATATCTCGCCCACGATAGCCGACTGCTTCTCGTTTAAAGTCATTTGGCCGAGTAAGGCAGCGGTCGTCCACTCTTTGCTACAACCTACTCTTTCCGCAATCTCCGCGTAGCTCAGTTTCTTGTTACGCTTGGCAACAATGATCATTTCAGTGACTTCTGCACGTGTCATGTTAAGTGCTCCTTTGCCTTAAAAGTTTCACTCAATCATCAGCACGATTCATTCCAAAAACGCGGATTTTGACTACCACACACTGTGGCCGTGCAGGCAAACGGCCCGCCGCCACTATTACCTCTGGCTCGCACCCGACCGGTGCATCCGTGCTTCGGCATGAGGCGCGTGAAAGCGACGCCCGGATAAATTTCCCCGCCCCAAGGGGCGGGGTATTGCGGCACTACTTCCCGCACGCTTCGCGGCTCACCTTCGTTTTACAGTGCCCTTCGGACACTGTCATTTCCGAACGCCGCAAGCGGCGGGGAATTCGACCCGGAGAGATTAAACAACACATCGTAATCGCGTCGATTACGCCGCCTCTTTTACCGCCTGCACTTGCAGAAGAATATGTTTTGGCATCCTGCGATATTTTCCGCTTACTTAATCAACAACGAACTCGGCACATCCTGCAAACCGTTTTTCAATACGCTGGATTTGAGGCCTTGATTGCTCAATAGAAAGGCAGCGGCGGAGCTGCGCCGGCCGGTGCTGCAATAGCACACGTAATAGGTGTTGGCATTTAGCTCACCGATACGCTGGCGCAGTTCGTTGAGCGGAATGTTCACGGCGTTGGGCAGGCGCGATTCTTTGAACTCCGACGGCACGCGCACATCCAGAAACACGGCGTCGTCGCTGAGCTTATCCAAGGCTGTGTGCAAATCGATACTTTCAAGCAGCGGCTCTTTTAGCAGGGCGATAAAATCTTTCTTCGCCAAACGCATCAAGCGGCCTTCGGAAATCATCACCACGTTGGCGTTGCGCGGCTTGTCGGAGATCAGCGCTTCTTCGCCGAACGCGACGCCGGCACCGATCTCGGCCAGCTCCACCGGCTTGCCCTTGCCCATCATCTGGCGCGTGACTTTGGCGCTGCCTTTGTCGATTAGATAAAAGTAGTCGCCGGGATCGCCCTGGCGGATCACCACGTCGCCGACCGTCACATCCAACGATTCCATGCGCTCGAATACTTTTTCAATGTTGGCCGCCGGGATGTTATTGAACGCAAGCGTGGAACGTAGCTTGGTACGCCAATCGCCCTCGCCTTTAATCACGGTTTTGGTCTTGGGCGATGCTTCCGCAGTGGCCATCTGGTCCCATGTCAACATCTGGTCAAACTGCTCCATGTCGATGCGAATGACTTCCACATCGCTCTTCGTCGTCGCAGTCCACTGATGCGGCTGTTTGTTATCGATGGGTAGCCAGGTCTCGCGCATACCCGCAGTGATGCGCTGCACCTGCGCGTTGGTGCGCGAACGCAACTCGATTTCACCGCTCAGCAAATACAGCAATTTACGGTCTCGGTCGCCTTCAGCGAACAAACACACGCCCGGACCGATGCTCTCAACCGGTGTTTTAGCGGCTAATTCGCGAATGCGCGGTGCCGACAACGATCCTATCGGCTCCAGCCCTTGCAAGGTTTCGGCATCCACCAATTGCGGTTGCGCAGGGTTGTCGCTCATGGAGGAATTCATGGTGTGATGTCTTGAGCTTTCTCTGAATGGTAAACTGCATTACTTCATCGGTATGTACTGCCAACACTTTAACGATTACCGTTCACCTCATGCGCATCCGCGAAATACCCTATAACTACACCTCATTTTCCGACCGTGAAATCGTCATTCGCTTTTTGGGCGAGCCCCTGTGGCACACGCTCAACGAGCTGCGCGGATCGCGCCGCACCGGCCAGTCGGCGCGCATGTTGTTCGAAGTTTTGGGCGACATGTGGGTGATCACGCGCAACCCGTTTATTCAAGACGACTTGATGGAGAATCCGAAGCGCTGGGAATCGCTGGCGCATGCGCTGCACCATCGGCTGGATCAAATCGTCGCGCGCTCCGGCGGCAACGCACTCGCGTTGCAACTCGAGGGAGCGGCACGCACGGCCGTACACAAGTTTGAAAACTGGCTGCCGGAACAGCGTGAATTGCGCAAAAAAGCCTTGCGTCGCTTGAGCAAGGTTACACGTCGCGACAATATCTGCTTCGACGGTTATGCGCGCGTGTCGCACGTGACCGACGCCAGCGACTGGCGCGTGGAGTTACCCTTCGTGGTGCTTACACCCGACAGTGAAGCTCACCGGCGTGGAAATGCGCCGCTTACCCGGCGTCGAGCACGAGGTACCGACGGTACGCGCCGAAGCGGGCGTGGTCACCAAGCGCGTGTCGGAGCTGGCCGAGCAACACGGCTACGTGTTCGCGGTCGACCCCACCTCGCAGGATGCCTCCACCATCGGCGGCAATGTCGCGATGAACGCGGGCGGTAAAAAAGCCGTGTTGTGGGGCACGACGCTCGACAACCTCGCGTCGTGGCGCATGGTGATGCCGGATGGCGCGTGGCTGGAAATAGAACGGCTGAATCACAACCTCGGCAAAATTCACGAAGTGGAATTCGCCGAATTCCGTCTCACCGGCTACAGCGCCGACGGCAAGGCGCCGCAAGGCGACATTTCAACGCTGCGCATCCCGCGCGAACAATTGCGCAAGCCCGGCCTGGGCAAAGATGTGACCAACAAGTTCCTCGGCCGCTTGCCGGGCGTACAAAAAGAAGGTTGCGACGGCATCATTACCTCGGCGGTGTTCATCGTGCACCGCATGCCCAAGTGCATCCGCACCGTGTGCCTGGAATTCTTCGGCGCAAATTTGCACAAGGCGGTGCCCGCCATCGTCGAGCTGAAAGATTACATCGACTCTGCGCCCGGCGTGGTGCTCGCCGGGCTGGAACATCTGGACGAGCGCTACGTGCGCGCCGTGAAATACAGCACCAAGGCGCCACGTCGTGAGTTACCGAAAATGGTGTTGATCGCCGACCTGGCCGGCGACGACGAAGACGCCGTGGCGCGCGCCGCCTCGCACATCGTGCGCCTGGCCAATGCGCGCGACGGCGAAGGCTTCATTGCGGTGAGTCCCGAGGCGCGCCATCGCTTTTGGCTGGACCGTCATCGCACCGCCGCCATTGCCGCGCATACCAACGCGTTCAAGATCAACGAAGACGTGGTGATTCCACTGCCCAAGCTGGCCGACTACAGCAACGGCATCGAGCGCATTAACATCGAACAATCGATCAAGAACAAGCTGGTGATGATCGACGCGGTTCTGAAATATCTCGATGGCGATCTGCCTGAGCTGCGCAACACGCCGGATTATTTTTCCAGTGCCGAGAACGACGCCATCATTAAGTCGAAGCAAGCTGCGGCGCGTGAACACCTGCTCGCGGTGCAAACTCGCTGGCAGACCTTGCTGGATAATCTGGATGCGAACGCGCAGCAGTACACGCCGGTGCTGGATGATGCAGCGCGCAGCAAAGCGCAACCCGGTGACCGGCTGTTCGATCTGGCGCAACGCCGCGACTTGCGTATTTCTTATCGTCATGACGTGGAACGTCCGCTCAAAATCATTTTCAACGGCCGCGAGCTGGAAGGCGTATGCAAACGCCTCGACGAGATTCACGCCGGCATTCGTTCCGGCCGCTTATTCGTCGCCACCCACATGCACGCGGGCGACGGCAACGTGCACACGAATATCCCGGTGAACTCCAACGACTACGCGATGCTCAACGAAGCGCACCGCATCGTCGACACAGTAATGGCGTTGGCCACGAGCCTAGGCGGCGTGATTTCCGGTGAACACGGCATCGGCATCACCAAACTGCATTATATGGACGCTGCCGATGTGGCGGAATTTGCGCAGTATAAAAGCGAAATCGATCCGCTCGGCCATTTCAATCGCGGCAAGTTGTTGCGCGGCGCAGAACTGGAACATGCGTACACGCCGTCGCTGCGTTTAGTGGAGCAGGAAGCGCTGATTCTGGAAGCCAGCGAGCTGGGCCAGCTCAACGACGCAATCAAACACTGCCTGCGCTGCGGCAAATGCAAACCGGTGTGCAATACGCACGTGCCGCGCGCCAATCTGTTGTACTCGCCGCGCGATAAAATTCTCGCCTCGGGCTTGATCATCGAAGCGTTTCTGTACGAGGAGCAAACCCGCCGCGGTATTTCAGTGCGCCATTTCGACGAGATGAACAATGTCGCCGACCACTGCACCGTATGCCACAAGTGCGCCACGCCCTGCCCGGTCGACATCGACTTCGGCGATGTTTCGATTTTGATGCGCAACATCCTACGCGCGCGCGGACAAAAGCGCGCCAACCTCGGCACGCGCGCGTCGATGGCGTTTCTCAACACCACCGATCCCGCGACCATCAAGCTGATGCGCAAGATCATGATCGAGTGGGGCTACAAAGCGCAGCGCCTGGCCTATACGTTTTTCAAAAAACCGATTTTAGGTAAAGACTCGGCACGTCCATCCTCGACCAGCGGTAAGCCCGCGATCAAGGCGCAAGTCATGCACATGATCAAGCGGCCGATGCCGGGTAATTTACCTAAGCAAACCATGCGCGCATTGTTGGGGGTAGAAGACACCAAAAACGTATTCATTCTGCGCGACCCGGCCAAAGTCACCGAAGACTCCGACGCGGTGTTTTATTTTCCTGGTTGCGGCTCGGAACGTTTGTTCAGCCAAGTGGGACTGGCGACTTTGGCGATGCTGTACGAGGTCGGCGCACAAACCGTCTTGCCGCCGGGCTATTTGTGCTGCGGTTATCCGCAAACGTCCAGCGGCGAACGTGTGAAAGGCGAGCAAATCAGCACCGACAACCGCGTGCTGTTCCACCGCGTCGCCAATACGCTCAACTACCTCGACATTAAAACCGTGCTGGTGTCCTGCGGCACCTGCATGGACCAGTTGCTTAAATACCAGTTCGAAAAAATCTTCCCCGGCTGCCGCCTGCTCGATATCCACGAATACCTGATGGAAAAAGGCGTAAAGCTCGAAGGCGTGAAAGGCGTGCAATATCTGTATCACGACCCCTGCCACACGCCGATGAAAACCTACGCGCCGATCAAAGTGGCCAGCACCCTGATGGGCCAGAACGTGACTTTATCAGAACGTTGTTGCGGCGAGGCCGGCACCTTCGCCGTTGCCCGGCCCGACATCGCGACGCAAGTGCGCTTCCGCAAAGAAGAAGAGCTGGCAAATAGTCTCGTTAAAATTACCGGCCAACCCATTGTTAAAGACGCCAGTGTGAAAATATTAACGTCCTGTCCCGCCTGCCAACAGGGCTTGAACCGTTATGCCGACAGCACCGGCCTCGACACCGATTACATCGTGGTGGAACTGGCCAAGCACCGCCTCGGCGACCAGTGGCATGGCAGCTTCATCGACAATGTGACGCATGGCGGCATTGAGCGGGTGTTGTTGTAGACATTAACCGCGCACGCACTCGTGCTATTAAAAACTGCCGATTTCGACCGTAACGCCATACGACGTAACCCGCTTGTAATACAGCGCCAAGTCGCTGTTATAACCGGACGACGCCCACAGCATGATCGGCAACTCCCAGAGTTTTGTAGCGAGCTCGCCGCGTACCGTCCAATTTTGAAACGCGTCCAGATAACCCGTTTCTAGGATCAATGCCGCCTTGAAATCGGTGACCGGCCGTTTCTTGTTCTCATCGTCGTTGTGACCGTATTTCAACATTGCGCGCAGTCCATTAACGGTCGCGCGGCGTTTGCCTTCGCGGTCGTTTTCCCAAGCGTTGTATTCTTCTGGCTTCCCCTGCAGCAGCCCGTTAGGCAGGTAGTAATTCACTGTCAGGAACGTAGACAACTTATTTTGCTCGTCGTGCGCGTAGGTGTTCTTTACGACAACCTCGAGATAATCCCAACCCCGGCTAATATAATCTTTAGCAAACTCCGGTTTAGATTCGCCATTTTGTGCGGCGTTGAATTCTTCCAATGAGTCGATTTGCTGACCGTTGGATTCGTGCGCGTATGCAATGTCGACATATCCGCGATCGCGATTCGCCGCGTCGAACGGCAACTTCAAAAATAACTTGGGATTAAAGCGTTTGCCGATCACCGGCGACGACGACCGCGTGCCGATGTATTGACCAAAACGCCCGGAAAACGCGAAAAAAACACGCTCGCCGGTGAGCTCGGGAAACAGCGGATACTTCACCGAAATCTTGAAGTCAAAGAATGGCACGTCGTCGCTGTCCCAGGTATAGCCCATCGTGGTGGGCTCGTAACTCTTCAGCACCGGGTCGGCCGCATGCAGTTCCGCTGCATTGATCGATAGCATGACGGCAAAAGACAGTACTGGTAGTGCACGTGCGTTCAACAACATGGTTTGCCTCCCGGCCTGGTCGATTTGAATTAAAATTCTCAAAGCTAAAAAGTAGCCGCGATTCCTGCGATTGCCAGGTGAATTTTCCCAATGCAGCGCTTTATACGAGGAGGTGTTGACCGCGACTACCTTATGAAATTCAAGGGGACACTACTTTGGAGATACATCAGAAGCCGTGTACATTGCAGCAAAATACCTGAATCTTAATTGTGCAACTTAAGCGAGTGACAGCAATGCAACTACCCGAACGTGATGGTGATGGATATTTATTGGACCGCGATGCGTGGACCCCGGAACTGGCGCGCGCGATGGCGGCGGCCGATGGTGTTGATCTGAATGATGCAAAATGGAACCACATTGTGAAAGCACGCGAATTTTACGATGAATTCGGCGTGGTACCGCCGATCCGTAAATTCGCCAAACACATCGACGAAGATCAAAAAGCGCTATTCGCAATGTGGATGACGGGGCCGATGAAACCGATCACAAAATACGGCGGACTGCCCAAGCCGACCGGCTGCGTCTAACCCTCGTTGGAGATGCGCAGCCATGGACAACTCACACTCTCGGCTGGGCATCTCACATCACTTTCGCCGCGAGGCGAAACTGATGGCCGGCATAATATGGGTTGGTTTACTAGCGGGCATACTTGCCGCAATTTTCGCACCGAAGTTATGGTGGCTATATAGCAGTTGATTTCACCGTAGCTGCCGGTCAAACGCTCAACTGATCCTCCAAAATTTAACTTTAATGACAATACCGGGTGCCATGCTCAAGTATGAAATACGCGCAGCACTGATCGGTTACTTAAAACCCCTTCCAAACAATATATTTCTCAATAACTATTCTCCCTCGGCCTGCACGTTTTCGTGCGACAGCTTCTGTTGCAAGGTCAGGTAAAACACCAAATCCTTCTTAGTAACGCGAACGACCATAAATCAGTGCGTTACCCAACAGCTCGTCCACCCCTCTTCCGCATAGCATTTCTCCGCCGCGAAAAAAGTTTCGACGGGAATACGCCTCTAGCTCAACAACCAATAGGGATAGCAGCATGACACTGACACTACATATACGGAGGAATTACACACGTGCGATCACCGGCGTGTTACTGACACTCGCCGCTTGCTCGGCGCAAGCGGCCACCCGCAATTATTACATCGCGGCCGAAGATACCGTCTGGGATTACGCACCGTCTGGAAAGAACCTGGTCCATTGCATGGGCGCACCTGCACCCTGCGACATTACTGCGCCCTGGAACACCAGTCACGTGTTCAAAAAAGTGCGCTACATCGAATACACCGATGCGACTTTTTCTGCAAAGAAGCCACAACCGGCTTGGCTGGGTGTGCTTGGCCCCGTCATTCGCGGCGAAGTGGGTGACACGCTCAAGGTTAACTTCTGTAATCGCAGCAACAGCGGCATGCCCTATGGCATGCACCCGCACGGCGTGAAGTACGACAAGGACAGCGAAGGTGCCGCGTATCGTGGCATGAATGGCCAAGCCGAAGGCACGGGCGCGCAAGTCGCTCCTGGCACGTGCTTTACTTACACTTGGTTAGCCGACGAGGGTGCAGGTCCAGCACTGGGCGATGCGAGTTCTAAAGTTTGGTGGTATCACTCGCATGTAGACGAACCCATGGAAACCAATGCAGGTTTGCTCGGCCCGCTGATCATTACGCGCAGAGGGATGGCCAACCCCGATGGCAGCCCCAGAGATGTGGATAAAGAATTCGTCGTGGCATTTTTCATTATTAACGAACTCGACGGCGCCGAACCGGGTTTGATGCACTCGATGAATGGTTACATCTACGGCAACTTGCCGGGGCTGGTCACCATGCTGGGCGACCGTGTGCGCTGGCACTTGATCGCTATGGGCAATGAGCTTGATCTGCATACCGCACACTGGCACGGCGAAACCGCGACGATCGGCTTCAAGGATTTTGCCCGGCGCACCGACGTCGTCGAGTTGCTGCCAGCCTCGATGGTCACCGCAGATATGCGCATGGACAACCCCGGCGAATGGCTGTTTCACTGCCACGTCGCCGACCATATGCATGCAGGCATGATGGCAACGTATCAGGTGTTGCCGTAGTTTTTATCTTGGGCGATGGATGGCCATCGCCCCTATTTATTTTGCAAATGCAGCTGTTATCGAGAGCATAAAACTCCAGGCCTTCTTCTGCGTGATCGTCGGTAGCTTACGCAGTGGAGTCCTCACTGCAGAACTCTGAACTGTGCTAGCCACGCGTAGAGCTGGGGGAGCAAGGCCGACACGGCGGTACTCTTATCTTTGATGTACACGCGAAATTTCTTCCCGGTTTTATAGGCGCCTTCAAGAACCACTTCAGTCTCCAAACCGCCGTCGTCGGTGTGGCCATAAATGGACTGCGTGCCAAAGGGGGTTTCGATGTAGGTGAGTTTCGATTTGAATTCTTTTTCTCCCATCGACTTGACCAGAGCAGGCAATTTTTTTACCAGCGCTTTGGCGTCTTCTTTCAGTTTGTGATTTTCGCTCACCGGGTCGAAGTCGTAACCGCTGACGATCCCCATGTTAATGGTGACGTCACCGTCTTGCGTATGCCAGACGTCGCTGCGTTGGGAGGAGGTTTTATTGATGAGCCATTGGTTGCCGCCATCGGCTTCGCGCAGAAAGATTTCAAAGCTGAAGTACGCCGTGTAAAAGCGACGGGTGCGCGGGATACTCCCTTTAAAAGTTGATTGCGGGGTGGCAACGTCGCGTTTGAGTGTGGCAAGAAAGTGCTCGTACTGTGACTCGAACTGCGGAAAGCCCTCAAAGTATTTCACTTCACGCACCACCCTCGCGGTGACAATCTGATTCGCAGATACGGGAAGGAAATAAAACATCTGCCGATATCGATCCTTATCATAGTACTTGGTCAGTCCGTCCCATGGATAATCAACCGCTCCGTGGGATTCGAATATCAAAGTGTACGGTGGACTGAATACCTTGCCTTTTTCGTCCAACACTGTCGGGATCGCCCGCGACTCCACCGCCGTATGCGACAACAAATGGAATTTGGATTTTTGGTCAGAGTGGCGCGTGATCCAGCGCTCGGCCAAGTCCTGAGTTGACGTGGGAGCTATGAAGGACTCGGAGGTGATGTACACCATTGTGGTTGTTTCCACATCGTCGTCCACGCCACCGCTACTAACAACATCTAGTGGATACATTTCCGATTGAATCGTCACGGGTACAGCTGGTGTCGGAATCAACACATCGTCCATACCGGTATAACCGACCGGAGGTTGCGGCGGGGTTTGCGATTGTGTGGGGGCGGACATACAAGCTCCTGAAAGCAGCGAAACCACAAAGAGAATGAAAATATGGGCGCGGGTCATGACTAATTCTCACGCACAGCGGATAGGGTGGGAGTTGACACATACAGCCGGTCTTGATTTTTGGGACGCAGCGGCTCAACCAACTTGGTAATGGCATCTTTGGTTTGTACGATGGCCTCTGGGTGCTTGCAGATGTCGGCATGCACAACGTGGCCCTTGGTAATCACCGGCCCAGCTGGTATCGCGTGCTGTGCAATCAGGGATTCTTGACTGGTCAGCGGCACGGTGCCGTCACCTTCCTTCGTGCGTTCGTACGGGCAATCCAGTACCGCGTTGCCATTTTTATCGGTGTTCAAAAGCAACCGAACCTGCGTTACGGTGT